>JALZCF010000105.1 GCA_030863245.1 Chloroflexota bacterium | reverse complement strand
GGGACGATCGGGCACGTGGACCATGGCAAGACGACGCTGACGGCAGCCATCACCAAGACGCTGTCGCTGAAGGGCTTTGCCGATTTCAGCGCCTTCGAGGCGATTGACAATGCGCCCGAAGAGAAGGCACGCGGCATCACGATCGCGATCTCGCACGTCGAGTACCAGACCGAGAATCGCCACTACGCGCACGTCGACTGTCCGGGCCATGCCGACTACATCAAGAACGTGATCACCGGCGCGGCGCAGATGGACGGCGCGATTCTGGTGGTCTCGGCGCCGGATGGGCCGATGCCCCAGACGCGCGAGCACGTGCTCTTGGCGCGCCAGGTGGAAGTGCCCGCGATGGTGGTCTTCCTCAACAAGGTCGACATGATGGAGGACGAGGAACTGCTCGAGCTGGTCGAGTTGGAGCTGCGCGAGCTCTTGGAGAGCTACGAGTTTCCGGGCGACGAGACGCCGATCGTGCGCGGCTCGGCGCTGCAGGCCTTGGAATCGGGCAGCAGCGACCCCGAGGCGCCCGAGTATGGCCCCATCTGGGAGTTGCTGCGCGCGGTCGACGAGTACATTCCAACGCCTGAGCGCGAGACCGACAAGCCCTTCCTGATGCCGATCGAGGATGTCTTCTCGATCAAAGGGCGCGGCACGGTGGTCACGGGACGCATCGAGCGCGGCACGGTCAAGGTGGGCGAGACGGTCGAGATTGTGGGGCTCAAGGACACGCAAGCGACCACGGTGACGGGCGTCGAGATGTTCCACAAGATGCTCGACCAGGGCGAGGCGGGCGACAACGTAGGCGTGCTGCTGCGCGGGGTGGGGCGCGAGGAGGTGGAGCGCGGGCAGGTACTGGCCAAGCCCGGCAGCATCACGCCCCACACTAAGTTTGACGCCGAGGTGTACGTGCTCAAGAAGGAAGAGGGCGGGCGCCACACGCCCTTCTTCAACGGCTACCGCCCGCAGTTCTACATGCGTACGATGGATGTGACCGGCACCATCCAACTGCCGGAGGGCGTCGAGATGGTCATGCCGGGCGACAACATCACGATGAACGTCGAGCTCATCGTGCCGGTGGCCATGGACGAGGGCTCGCGCTTCGCCATCCGTGAGGGCGGCCGCACCGTCGGGGCCGGCGTCATCACCAAGATCATCGAGTAGACGTTAGCACATTGGACGTTGGAACGTTGGACATCTGATGGATGGTCGCAACGTTTCAACGTCCAACTGTGTGACGTGAAGAGGAGAACATGGCAAGACAGAAAATACGTATCAGGCTGAAGGCTTACGATCATCGCCTTCTGGATCAGTCAGCTCAACAGATCGTTGAGACGGCGGAGCGCAGCGGTGCACGGGTAATAGGTCCAGTACCTCTGCCAACACGGATTGAGAAGTTTACGGTGATGCGTTCGCCTTTTATCGATAAAGATTCACGAGAGCAGCTAGAGATCCGAACGCACAAGCGCCTGATCGACGTAGTAGACCCAGATAGCAAGACGATCGACAGCCTGATGAAGTTGAACCTTCCTGCTGGTGTCGATATCGAAATCAAGTTGTAGGATTCGGCCGGGAGGGCCTAATCGAAATTCCCGTCCAGTTGCTTGTACGGTTTGCTGGAGTGGATCACTAAGCCGACACCGTGTTTGACGGTTTGTCGGCCGCTGGTAGAGGGATGAGAAATAATGAAGGGTATTTTGGGAAAGAAAGTAGGCATGACCCAGATCTATGATGCGAGCGGGGAGGTTGTTCCCGTGACCGTAATCGAGGCAGGTCCCTGCTTTGTGACACAGATCAAAACAGAAGAGCGTGACGGCTACAATGCTGTGCAGCTTGGATTTGAGGAAGTCAAGCCGCGCCGTCTAACTCAGCCGGAGCGGGGCCACCTGCAGAAGGCTGATGTCCCGAACCTGCGCCACCTTCGAGAGTTTCCGATGGAGGATGGCGATGAGGTGGAGCTCGGCCAGCGTCTGGATGCCTCAGTGTTTGAGGTCGGCGATGTAGTAGACGTTACGGGGACGAGCAAGGGTAAAGGCTTTGCAGGCGCGATTAAGCGTCACGGCTTTGCCCGTCAACCCAAGACGCACGGTCAGTCAGATCGCGAGCGTGCGCCGGGTTCGATTGGTGCGGGTACGACGCCAGGGCGTACTTTCAAGGGCAAGCGTATGCCGGGCCGTATGGGTGGTGACCGCGTCACCGTGCAGAACCTACAGGTGATGCTCGTGGATCCAGAGCGCAACATGCTCGCGATCAAGGGTGCGGTCCCTGGCGCGAATAACGGCCTGTTGATGATCAAGAAGGCCGTGAAGGCTCGCTAGGAGGACGAGAATGAAAGCGACAGTCTATAATATGCAGGGTGAGCCGGTCGACGAGATCGAGTTGTTAGAGAGTATCTTCGACATCGAGCCGCACAAGCCGGTGATGCACCAAGCACTGGTTCGCCAGTTAGCGAATGCGCGTCAGGGCACACATAACACCAAGTCGCGGTCCGAGGTGAATCGAACGGGTGCCAAGGTGTGGCGCCAGAAGGGAACCGGACGCGCTCGTCACGGGTCACGCCGGGCGCCGATCTTTGTTGGCGGTGGTGTTGCGTTCGGGCCAAAGCCGCGCGATTACAGCAAGCAGATGCCAAAGAAGATGCGTCGCCTGGCAATTCGTTCGGCTTTGGCCGCCAAGGCACAGGCGGGGCAACTAGTGCTGATAGACGCCCTTTCCTTCGACAGACCGAAGACGAAGGATGCAGCGAACGTGCTCAGGGCGCTCGGCGTGGATAACAGTGCTGTGGTGCTGACGAGCGCGGTTGAGAATGATGAGAATGTGAAGCGTTCGTTCAGCAACCTCCCGAATGTGAAGACGCTACACTGGCAATACGTGAATGTTCGTGACCTGTTGGGTCATGACCACCTCGTCATGCCGGTTGCTGCCCTCCGTCGTATTGAGGAGCTTTGGGGATAAGGAGAAGGGATGAACGTTTACGAAGTTATCAAGCGCCCCATCGTCACCGAAAAGTCGATGGACCAGTCGGAGTGGGACAACCAGTACACCTTTGAGGTTGCTCTGGAGGCAAACAAGCCGCAGATCAAGGCAGCAGTGGAGAAGCTCTTTGAGGTCGAAGTCATCGATGTAAGAACGATGATCATCAAGGGTAAAACCCGTCGCTGGGGCCGTAACTACTATCAAACCAAGGATTGGAAGAAGGCGGTTGTAACCTTGGCGCCGGGCGAGAGTATCACTTTCTTCGAAGGGGTGTAGGTAGTAGTCAGAATTGACTACTGAAAGAGGAGTAATAACATGGCAATCAAGGTATACAAGCCAACGTCGCCTGGGCGGCGGGGCATGACGACCAACGCCTTTGACGAGATTACCAAAACGAAGCCGGAGAAGTCGTTGACGGTTCCGTTGAACAAGAGGGCGGGTCGTAACAACAAGGGCCGCATTACTGTCCGGCACCGCGGAGGCGGTCACAAGCGTAAGTACCGCATCATCGACTGGAGTCGGGATAAGGATGGGATTCCTGGTCGTGTGGATAGTATCCAATACGATCCGAATCGTTCTGCCAATATTGCCCTGATCGTGTACGCAGATGGCGAGAAGCGTTACATTATTGCGCCCTATGGTCTTCAGGTAGGGCAGACGGTAATGAGCGGGCCCGATGCAGAAATCGAAGTCGGCAATGCGTTGCCGCTACGTGATATCCCAGTCGGTACCACAGTACACAATGTCGAGTTGGAGCCGGGCAAGGGTGCGCAGATGGTACGGGCCGCCGGCACGAGCGCGCAGCTTAGGGCGAAGGAAGGTTCCTACGCCACGTTGCTGCTGCCGAGTGGCGAGGTTCGTCGCGTCCATGTGATGTGCCGTGCGACGATCGGACAGGTTGGCAATGTTGACCACCAAAATATCAAGATTGGTAAGGCTGGTCGCAAGCGCCACATGGGCTGGCGTCCGACGGTGCGTGGTTCGGTCATGAACCCGAACGATCACCCGCATGGTGGTGGTGAGGGCAAGGCACCCATCGGGCTGCCAAGTCCGAAGACGCCGTGGGGCAAGCCTACGATGGGCAAGAAGACGCGGAAGAACAAGAAGTCGGACAAGATGATTATCCGCCGCCGGGGTGCGGGGCGCCGACGCCGCTAACAGGAGAGAGGAGTAGGACAAATGGCACGTTCCCTAAAGAAGGGACCATACGTTGACCCGAAGCTGCTAGCGAAGGTCGAGGAGATGAATCGGGCCGGCAAGCGTCAGGTTATCAAGACCTGGAGCCGTGCCTCGACAGTCTTCCCCCAGATGGTCGGTCATACGATTGCCGTCCATAATGGTCGTCAGCATATTCCCGTCTACATCACGGAGAATATGGTGGGCCATAAGCTGGGTGAGTTTGCACCGACCCGTACCTTCCGCGGTCACGAAGGTGGCAAGAAGACCAAGGTGCGACGCTAACGATTTTGGATTGTGAGTGATCGTGGTGGATAGATCAGCTGTCCTGACCAGGATCCAAGATCTGAAATCTAAAGGTGAGTGAGGGCTAGAAATTATGGAAACGACAGAGGTACGGGCGGTTGCTAAGTACATTCGTATGTCTCCGCAGAAAGTACGTCGTGTGATCGATGTGGTACGTGGCATGGATGTGAATGAGGCACTCGCGCATCTCAAGTTCATGCCACAGCGTGCTGCGGTGCCGGTGCGAAAGGTGATCGCGAGTGCAGCGGCCAACGCAGAAGAAAATCTGGGACTGAACCGCGAAGATATGTACGTAGCGGAGATCATGGCCGACAAGGCGCCGACGCGCCGCTGGCGCCGTTTTGGTGCACGCGGCCGTTTCAAGCCGATCGAGCGCCGTAGCAGCCACATCACCGTTGTTCTGAAAGAGCGAGAATTCTAAGCGGGAGAAGGAGAAAGAATCTTGGGACGAAAAGTACATCCCTACGGCTTCCGTCTAGGGATCATCAAGGACTGGAAAGCCAAGTGGTATGCGGAGGGTGAGCGATACGCTGACCTGCTGCAAGAGGACCTTGCGATTCGTAATCATATTCGTGACAAGATGGGGCGCGCCGGGATCAGCGACATTCAGATCGAGCGCTTTCCCAAGCAGGTTGCGCTTACCATCGAAACAGCGAAGCCGGGAATCATCATTGGACGCAAGGGATCGAACGTTAAGGAGCTCCGTGAGGAGCTGGAAGAGATGACCGGCAAGAAGATTAAAATTGATATTCAGGAAGTCGAGAACCCTGATCTTGATGCACAGTTGATTGCCGAAAGTATTGCACAGCAGATGGAGCGTCGTGTGAGCCATCGTCGTGCCATGCGACAGGCGATCCAGCGTGCCATGCGAGCTGGTGCTAAGGGCGTTCGTATTACCGTGAGCGGTCGCCTGGGTGGTGGCGATATGGCCCGCCGCGAGGACGCTCAGGAAGGACGTGTGCCACGCCATACGCTACGTGCCGATATCGACTATGCGACGGCTGAAGCCGTGACTACCTACTCCACGATTGGGGTCAAGGTCTGGGTCTACAAGGGCGAGATCCTTGACGTCGATACGGCGATGTAGTAGTCCGGTAGTCAGTAGGTGAAAGGAAATTAACTATGTTGATGCCAAAGCGGATGAAGTACCGCAAGCAGTTTCGCGGCCGCATGAAGGGCAAAGCCACGCGTGGCAACCAAGTGAGCTTCGGCGATTACGGCTTGCAGGCGCTTGAGCCATCCTGGATCACCAGCCGTCAGATCGAGGCAGCACGCCGTGCGGTTCAGCGCTACGTGCGCCGTACCGGAAAGCTGTGGATTCGCATATTCCCGGACAAGCCGGTCACGCAGCGTGCTGCCGAAACCCGCATGGGTTCCGGTAAGGGCGCGGTGGACCATTATGTGGCGGTCGTGAAGCCGGGTCGTATCTTGTTTGAGATTGCCGGTGTCACGGAAGAGCAGGCCAAAGAAGCATTCCGCCTTGCGGGCCATAAACTGCCGATCAAGACGCAGGTCATCAGCCGTGCTGATCAGTCCATCGGCGGCGAGGGGTAAGAGAGGGAAGCCATGCAAGCGGAAGAAATTCGTGAGATGAAGGATAGCGAGATTCGCCAGAGACTCGAGGAAGCGTATGAGGAGCTGTGGAATCTGCGCTTTAAGCACGCAACAAATCAACTCGTGGATACCAACCAGATCAAACGGGTGCGCAAGGACATTGCACGTTTGAAGACGGTACAGCGTGAGCGAGAGATCTGGGTGGAGTACTTGGCCCAGCAGGAGCAGGAGCAGTAAGCCATGCGCGAGCAACGAAAGCAACTAGAGGGTACGGTTGTTAGCGATAAGATGGACAAGACCATCGTCGTGCGTGTGGAGCGGGTATGGCGTCACCCCCTTTACGGTAAGGTGATTCGTACCCACAAAAAGTACCACGCTCACGACGAGCGCAATGAAGCCCGGGAGGGCGACCGTGTGCGCATTCTTGAGTCAAAGCCGTACAGCAAGACGAAAACGTGGGTCTTGCTGGACATACTGGAGCGGCCAGAAAGGGTGTGAGCCGTGATTCAACCAGAGACACGTTTGAAGGTGGCAGACAATACAGGCGCGCGTGAGCTCCAGTGCATCAAGGTGCTAGGGGGAGCGAAGCGCCGCTATGCAGGCTTGGGCGATATTATCGTCGCCTCTGTCAAGGCGGCACAGCCCGGTGGCAGTGTGAAGAAGGGCGACGTGGTGCGGGCAGTAGTCGTGCGAACGAGGAAGGAACATGGTCGGCCGGATGGTTCCTACATCCGCTTCGATGAAAATGCGGCGGTGATCCTTGACGGCAATAACAACCCAAGGGGTACTCGCATCTTTGGTCCCGTCGCGCGTGAGCTACGTGACCTGGGCCATATGAAAATTGTATCGCTCTCGCCCGAGGTACTCTAACGATCACATTTGATTTCGGATTGCGGAGCAACCTTGCTAATATCGATCGTTCCGCGATCCGAAATGAGGAGTCCTGAGCATAGGGCTGCACCATCAAGGGGTGTACGTAGGGTCCACCGTTTGCGGTGTGACTGAGGCCGCTCTTCGGCCTCCTAACCGAGCTGCGTGGACCTCGATGGTGAACGACTGTGCAATAGGGGTAAGGAAAGAGAAAGAATAGAAGAATGAACATCAAAACGGGCGATACGGTAGAGGTCATCGCTGGAAACCACAAGGGCATGCGCGGCGAGGTCCAGCGCATCGTCCGTGGTAAGGTAAAGTGGGGTCGTAACAAGGGCGAGCACGATCCGAATCACGATCGCGTGGTAGTCGCAGGTGTAAACCTTATCAAGAAGCACCAGCGCCGCACGGGACGTGTTCAGACACAGACAGGGATCATCGAGCGCGAGGCGCCAATCCATCACTCGAATGTGATGCTGGTCTGCCCGCAATGTAATGAGCCGACACGAGTGAGCATCGATCGCTCCTCTGGCAAGAAGGTCCGTGTCTGTAAGGTCTGTGGCGGGGCGATCGACCGCTAAAGAGGTAAATTATGGCACGATTGAAAACGGAGTTTGAGGAGCGCGTGGCGCCAGCCTTGATGGAAGAGTTCAACCTCGAGAATCCTATGGAGGTGCCACGCATCGAGAAGATTGTCGTCAATATTGGTCTGGGTGAGGCTTTGACCAATGCAAATGCCATCGAAGCGGCGAGCCGTGATCTCGCAACCATTACAGGGCAACGCCCGGTAGTGACGCGCGCTAGGAAGAGCGTGGCGAACTTCCGCCTGCGCCAGGGGCAGCCGATTGGTGTGAAAGTGACACTGCGCGGGGAGCGAATGTGGAGCTTCTTCGACCGTTTGGTGAACGTGGCCCTGCCACGCCAGCGCGACTTTCGTGGCATCTCGCCGGATTCCTTCGATGGTCGCGGGAATTACACGCTTGGTTTGACTGAGCAGCTTGTATTCCCGGAAATAGATTACGATGAGATTGACCGCCTGCGTGGGATGGAGGTCACGATTGTGACCTCGGCGGAGAACGATGAACAAGGTCGCCGGCTGCTGAGGTTGTTAGGCATGCCGTTCCGTGAACGTGGTCGACGCTAGGTAAGGAGACAATATTCCATGGCTAAGAAATCCATGATTGCTCGCGAGAAGAATCGCAAGTATCCGACCCGTGTGCGCAACCGTTGTGAGCGGTGCGGCCGCCCGCGCGGATACATGCGTCGCTTCAAGCTATGCCGCATCTGCTTCCGTGAGTTGGCCCTACAGGGCAAGATTCCGGGAGTGGTGAAGTCGAGCTGGTAAGACGTAGGAGAAAAGAATATGACCACTTCTGATCCGATTGCAGATATGTTGACCCGCATTCGGAATGCACTCATGGCCCGGCATGCTTATGTCGTGATGCCGTCCAGCCGCATCAAAAAAGCCATTGCGGATTTACTGGTGAGCGAGGGTTATGTCGAGCGTGTTGAAGAGATTCCCAATGGTGCACAACGTCAGTTGCGCATCGATCTGAAGTATGATGCGGAGCGTAACCCGATCATCACGAATCTTAAGCGGGTGAGTACACCCGGCCGCCGCGTCTACAAAGGCAAAGATGAGATTCCCTGGGTTCTCAGTGGCGTCGGCGTGGCTATTCTGAGCACCTCGCGCGGGTTGATGACCGATCGCCAGGCGCGCCGCGTGGGGGTGGGTGGTGAGGTCCTCTGCTACGTCTGGTGAAAAACTGTTTCTTGTTTGGAAAAGTAGCAACGTATTTGTGGGCTAGTGTGTAGTAGGAGACGATTGACATGTCCCGAGTTGGCAAGAACCCGATACCTGTTGTGAAGGGTGTCGACGTAAAAGTAGATGGCACGACTGTGACGGTGAAAGGGCCGAAGGGCACATTGTCCCGGACCTTCCCGCAAGATATGGTGGATATCATTGTCGAAGACGGTACGGTGGTTGTTACCCGGCGTAGCGATGAGAAGAAAGTCCGTGCCATGCATGGTACGACGCGCGCTCTGATCGCCAATATGGTGCAGGGCGTATCGGAAGGCTTCCGGAAGGATCTTGAGATTGAGGGAACCGGCTATCGTGCCGAAGCGCGGGGGACAGATGTTTCACTGAGCGTCGGCCTTTCGCATCCGGTCATCATCGAGCCCCCGGAGGGCGTTACCTTTGAAGTACCCAAAGGCAACAAACAGATCATCATAACCGGTGTTGACAAGGAAGTGGTTGGCGAGATTGCCGCCAAGATTCGTGCGGTCCGTCCGCCCGAGCCGTACAAGGGTAAGGGCATTCGTTATGCGGGCGAGCGTATCCGCCGTAAGGCGGGCAAGGCCGGTAAGGCTGGCTAAGGAAGTCTGAAAAAGTCCACGTTCGGGCCCACCTTGCTGGTGGGGCGAATATGGCGTTGGAGGAGATCGAGAACTATGGCAAAGATGAGTGAGCGACAGAAGCGTCGGTCCGCGCCAGCCGCGCGTCGCCGGCGACAGGCACGCGTGCGGCGCAAGGTGTTTGGCACGCCAGAGCGACCGCGTCTGAATGTGTTCCGCAGCTTGGAACACATCTACGCGCAGGTGATAGATGATACCGCCGGCCATACCCTCGCTTCGGCCAGCACGCTAGACCCCGAACTCCGTGAGGAGGTGGCCGATCTGGAGAAGACAGAAGCGGCCAAGAAGGTGGGAACCCTGGTCGCCGAGCGGGCGAAGTCGGTTGGTGTAGACAAGGTAGTTTTTGACCGCGCTGGTTACACGTACCACGGTCGGGTGCAGGCGCTGGCCGACGCGGCTCGCGAGGCTGGATTGGAGTTTTAAGAATGGCGAGACGAAGACGAGATCGAGATGAGCGGCGCGAGGCGCCGGAGTTTGAAGAGAAGGTTGTCGCGATCGCTCGTACCGCAAAGGTGGTAAAGGGGGGTCGCCGATTTGGTTTCCGAGCTGTCGTGGTGGTCGGAGATGGCAACGGCCGTGTGGGCATCGGTATCGGTAAGGCTCGCGAGGTGCCAAGCGCGATCCGTAAGGGTGTCGAACAGGCCAAGAAGAACCTGATCGAGGTG
>JALZCF010000093.1 GCA_030863245.1 Chloroflexota bacterium | reverse complement strand
CCACTGTACCGCACCGCTCGCATCGACCATCGATCACCTGCTCGTCCGCCAGCACGGTTCGATCGTTGGGGCACCAGTTGACGAGCCGCGAGGCGCGATAGGCTAGCCCCGCCTTGAACAGTTGGATGAAGATCCACTGCGTCCACTTGTAGTAGCGCGGATCAGTCGTGTCGACCTCGCGCGACCAGTCAAACCCCGCGCCCATACGCTTGATCTGCTCCTCCCGGAAGCGTTCGACGTTCTCTGCCATGACAGCAGCTGGATGTTCATTCACCTTCAACGCGTAGTTCTCACCATGGAAGCCGAAGGCATCAAAACCCATCGGCTGGAACACATCGTAACCGCTCATGCGCTGGAAACGACCATACGTGTCCGCTCCACTGTAGGTATAGAAATGGCCAACATGCAATCCCTCGCCGGAGGGATAGGGAAACTCCATCAAGTTGTAGAACGGTCGCGCTGCTCTATCCAAGTCCATCCCATAGAGATCCACCTCCCTCCACCGCTTGAGCCACCTGGCCTCAATCTCGTGCGGGTCATAGTCCTTGTTTTTCATGTCGCCTCCTACGTAGCTGAGCCAACCTCAGTGGAACACTCCCTAGTACAGAATCAAGGGAGCTTTTCGGGAGTAGAAGACTGGAGACTGGAGACTGGAATGCCAGCAACGTGCCTTTGATCCCTTTTCCACGCGAAGCGTCCCTTTTCCCCTTTCCATTCTCCCCTCTCCCTCTCGTTCACAGTTCCCGAATTACCTGTCTAGCCATAGTGGGGAAATTGTCGTGTAACTCGAGCCGATCTGCAAAAGACGCATAGAGGACATGCTAAGGGACGCAGCAGCCGACGCGGAGGTAACGCATCCACTGTATGATGGGACTATCGAGGCTGACAGAACAGTCAACTACAACTTACATCGAAACAGCCATTCGCTACAACAATTGAAGAAAGGAGTTAGCAATGTTTTCTATAGATGTAGCACATGCCATTCAGCAAGAGCGAGCCGCAGACCTGCGGCAGCAAGCAGCGCACCGCCAACTTGTGAAAGCGGTGCAGGCCGAGCGCCAGGGTCAGGACTCCGCCCTACGCCTCCTGGCGCGTTGCCTCAGCAACGTGATAGTCAAGCGCGGCAGACGTGCACGGCAGCCAAAGGTGTCGCCAAGCCAATCGTGACCTAATGGAATATCCGAGGCATTGGTGGGGCATCGTGAACGAGAATGGAAAGGGGAAAGGGGAAAAGGGAAAGGGGATCAAAGAGACGTTGCTGGCCGTTCCAATCTCCAATCTCCCATTTTTCATCTCCCCTTTCCAATCTCCATTTTCCATTTTCCCTTCTCCAGGTACAAATCATGAACAACAACGGAATCCGAACCTTTTTGACCATTTGGATAGGCCAACTGGTGTCCCAGGTTGGCACAGCGATGACGCGTTTTGCGCTATTGATCTGGACCTACCAGCAGAGCGGGAGCGCGACGAGTGTGGCGCTGCTTGGCTTCTTCACGCTCCTGCCTGCGATCGTGGTGAGCCCTTTCGCGGGGGTGTGGGTGGACCGGCTGGACCGGCGCAAGGTGATGCTGCTGGCCGACCTCGGCTCCGGGTTGACGACGGCGACGCTGCTGGCGCTCTACCTGACAGGCAACCTGCATCTCTGGCATCTGTACGGGGCGCAGTTGCTCTCAGGCGTCTTCGGCAGTTTCCAGCATCCGGCGTACGCTGCGGCGACGACGCTGCTGCTGCCCAAAGAGCACTACGCGCGGGGCAACGGCCTCCGCTCTATCGCGGGTTGGGGGGCGACTGTGCTGGCACCGGTGCTGGGGGGCGTGATGCTACTCTGGCTGGGCCTGGTCGGTATCATGCTCGTAGACCTGGCGACGTTTGGCATCGCAGCTGGCCGCTTCCTTCGGCCCGTTGGTTGGCACAGGACCGGGTGCAGGCATCGCCCTAATGTTCCTCGTGGTCTCCCTGCTCGGTGGCGCCATGTCCCTCACGGGCTACCTCTTCCCCGCCCTTCGCTATGTGGAGGAGGAGCTGCCCGACCACGACCTTCGCATGGCGCCTCTCGCCACTCAAGCAGCCTGATACCAATTGGGTCCGTTAATGCCATAACTGGTTCGTAGTAAACACTATAGTGTGCATCCTCGCGCACACTGGAGTGTCTACTACGAACCGTTGTGCTTTTTTGCGGCGCTCCACACCACAACTCGTATGGGGAGGATGGTACCAGGGTGCCTACCATCACAAACCATCGACGAGAGCCGGCCCTTCCTCGTGTGCGCGCGCGAGCAGGGCGTTCACCTCCTGCCATGGAATCTGGGGACGGGGTAATCCACGTGCTTCAAGGTAGTGCTTCGCGGTTTGTCGCCCGTTCCTCACAAAGCGGACCCAGCTCATTGGTCCGCCGATGCCCATACCCGGAACAAACTGTTGCGGGCGTAGGAACCAGCCCTTGCTATCTCGCTCCAGGACGCCACGCACGATAAAGCTCTTCAGCTTCCATAATCGTTCATCATGGCGGTGGCAGAGTAGTCCGGCTGGTCCCGGCTGGATCTCTACTCCCTTGGGTACCCGCACGTGCACCTTCCGCGCCCTAGCGTCTGCGCGCGGGTGGCAGCGAATGCTCACCGGGTATCCCAATGCATCCACGCCTGTCAATACGGCCGTTTCAAAGTGTGGCAAGTGTTTCTCGATCTCATACCACATATCGATCTTAGTTTGCATGGCTCGCCTCCAATCGATGCTCTACAATCGCTAATTCATAGGGTGTTCGAGTGAAATCTCTCCCCTCCCACCACAGGATGCGGTGGGGCGTGACGGTGATCAGCAGGCGCATGAAGTACCAGTCCATCAGGTAGCGGGTCACGGGATTGCTCATGTAGAGCTTCGTTCCCGGCTGGCGCTGGAGCAGCTTGCGCGCTTGCATCTCAAGTGCGGTCCTCAGGCC
>JALZCF010000080.1 GCA_030863245.1 Chloroflexota bacterium | reverse complement strand
CGCCTGAGGCGCGGGCGCGGCTGCTGTCGCCTGAGGCGCGGGCGCGGCTGCTGTGGCCTGGGGTGCGGGCGCCGTGGTTGCCTGCGCCGCGGTCACCGTGAGAGTGCCGCGCATCTGGGGGTGGATCGAACACAAGTACTCGAAGGTACCGGCTTCGTTGAGCGTGACAGACTTGGACTGGTTTTGCTCGATCGTGCCGGTGTCGAACTTGCCCGCGGTGACCGAGGTGGCCGTATGCGGCGCGGTGTCCTGATTCGTCCAGGTAACGACGGTCCCAACCGCGACCGTCGTTGCCGCGGGCTCATACTTGAAGCCCCGGATCATGACTGCAGCGGTGGACTGCTGGGAGGGTGCTGCCTGCGCAACGCGTCCCACAAGCCCGAAGGCTGCTACGGCGAGGATGGCCAGGAGACGGACGGCCGCCAGGCGAGGTGCGAGTGACATGGGCTCCTCCTTTGTATTGGGATAGCTCGTGCATAATCTACGTCAGCGATCCTCAAAGTGGATGCACCTTAAGAAGTTCGACCCCAAACAGCCGATCCATAGCATCCGCAACTTGTTGTTTCGCCTTATCAAAACCAGGCAAGCCAATGCTACGTTGGCCTCGATATTGCTGATGACGCTTCCCCTGTTCGCTTCGCCCCACGGTGCTGGAGCATGCTCTGTCCTTGAAGGATCGCGGTGCGTTACCCGGGTCGCCGACTCCAGGGGAAACGGAACGGAGGCATTCAGCGGGCGTTCCCCGATGAGCAAGATGGGCGTGGAGGCAGCAAGTCGCTCGACCGGCAGGATCCGTCCGACAAGCTTGCAGGCCACCTTACCGCTTGCTGCTCGCGTTTGTACCGTTCTTGGCGTGGTGATGGAAGGAGCGCGGGTTGGTTACAGAAACCAAGGGACGAGATGAGGGGAACGGGTCACAATCGCATCTAGAAACGGGCGATAGCGGCGTGGCAAGAGCGGTGCGTGAACCACGAGCGCTCACGGGTGTCTCGCTAGACCATGTGGGCCGTCGGCATACGGCACATACCTATGTCGAATCATGGAAATGGGCAGCATTTCCCCTGTTGCTCTTCATCGGCACTCGCATCGGGCTGCTGGCCTTCTCGCACATCGCGCTGACACTCGTCCCCAACCTCGCATGGGAGTTCGGCTCACGCGACGTCATCAGAAACTACCCCGCCCTCGATGGCTTGTGCCGTTGGGATTGCTGGCACTACGGCTTCATTGCACGTGAAGGCTATACGGAAGCCAGATGGACAAATTTCTTTCCCTTGTTTCCGCTGTTCGTACGCGGTTTATACCAATTGACGGGCATCCATCCGAATCTCGCGCTGCTGATCGTGCCGAATGTTGCGAGCCTCGCATCCTTTCTGGTGATCTACCGGATCTTTACGATGCTTGCGGAAGAGGCCGCGGCCCGATCTGCCCTGGTCCTGTTCAGTTTCTACCCTTTCGCCTTCTTCCAGGCAACCGGTTATCCCGAATCGCTGATGATCTTCTGCAGCGCACTCGCCATCCTGCTCGCCCTGCGCGGCAATCACTTGTCGGCCGGAGTCGCACTTGGACTCGGCGTACTCGCCAGGCACCTGACGATGTTTGCCGGAGCCGCACTACTGGCGGCACAAGTCCGGGAACGTGGGCCCCATCCCAAACGCTTGCTGCTGAACCCTGCTATACTCGGGCTCCTCATACCATGGCTGTTTTTCGGCGGCTACTGCCTCTATGAATACCTGCAATGGGGGAATCCGCTTGCTTTCGTGGAGGCACGAGATCAACCACCATGGGGCTCCCTATCATGGTGGGGGGTGCAAGATCTCCTCACGACAACCTCCACAAGTGAACACGTGCCGGTGATGTACTCGTATATTCCGTTCGCGCTGGTGACCACTGTAGGAGCGGCAGCACTCATGCGGAGACGGGCATGGGCGGAGCTTGCCGCGTTCGGTGTGGTCTTCACCGTCGCGATCTGGATAATCGGCATGTGGGGTATGGGCCGCTATTCAGCATCCTGCTGGCCAGCCTTTCTTCCAATGGGAGTATGGCTGTCGAAGCGGCCCAACCTGCAAGGAGTAGTCATCGGCATATTTGCGCTGTTTCAGGGTCTGTTTTTCTACCTCTTTGCACACATGTTCCCGATCCTGTAGCGAAGAGTCGCCCTGCCTGTTCTGCTCGTACTTCATGTAATGGAGCACATTACCAACGGGATTTCCGCGCTCGATCAAGCTTTCCCTGGGCGCTTAGCAATGGGATCGGATAACTGTATCTTACGCACGCCACGGGCGCATTCCTTGCTAGGCAGGATTTAACGATACATCTCATGCCACGGGCCGGTCACCAAGCGGTGCCGCTCCGGAAAAGGAGGAAGTGCTATGACGCACAATGGAACCACGTGGATCCATCGTATGCAGGGAGCTGCGCTGCTCGTCGGATGCATCGCGCTCATCGTGAGCAGTGCCGGTACGGCGGCCGCGTCAACGCCAGCTACGACGGAAAACGGTCTCGCTCCCCAAGTTTGGCTAGCCCCGATCGCGCAATCTCCTTCGGGTGCCCAAGAGCCCAACACTACGACCATCCATGTTGTACGGCGAGGCGAGACGCTGACGCGTATCGCCAGACGGTATGGGGTGACGGTGGACGCGATCGTCCAGGCGAACGGCCTCCCTAGTGCGAGCCGGATCTATGCCGGACAGCAACTGGTCATCCCCACACCCGGAAGCGCGCCTGCGCCGAGCCCTGCCACCACCGACAGCGCGCCTGCGCCGAGCCCTGCCACTGCTGACAGTGCGGCGGCACCAAGCCCTGCCACTACCGGCACCGAGCAGGTGACGCACGTCGTGCGGCGGGGCGAAACGCTCTGGGGCATCGCTCGAAGATATGGGGTAAGTGTGGACGCGATCGCTCGGGCAAATGGGCTTGCCAATGTGAGGGTGGTCTATGCTCGCCAGCGGCTCGTCATACCAGTTGGGGGGA
>JALZCF010000318.1 GCA_030863245.1 Chloroflexota bacterium | reverse complement strand
TTGGCACCGTGGTCGGAGACGACGAGCACAACCGTATCTTTATCGATCTTGTCAAGCCACTCCCCAATCTTTTGATCGATGTAGACGTAGTAGTCGTGGATAGCGTTCTCGAAGGGGTTGCCGGGCTCGTAGTTGTGATGTGCGGGGTCCTGAAAGTCCCAGAAGCCATGATGGATGCGGTCGACGCCGATCTCCATCAGCATGAAGAAATCCCACGGCTTGCTGGTGAGCAGATGATCGACTACCTTGAAGCGTTTCCGGGTCATGTCCCAGATTTGCTCCAGTAACCACTCCTTGTTATCTGTCCGGAATTGAGGCACATCGACATCATACTCTGGGGAGACCACGAGTGTCTCCTGCTTCAACTCGGGTGGATAAGTGAAGTTACTTTGGCGCCCAGGCGCAAGGGTAGGCATGCGCTAAATGGTGGTGTGACACCACCGGTCAATCAGGGCCTGTAGCGCCCGCGAGCGCCGTCCGCGACGGCGCGGCGGCAGCCAGGGGGGCGGTGGGACATGATGGCGTAACAGTTCCTCCACGGTCCACACATGGTCGGTAATCCCGGCTGCCATGGCTGGGGTGCACGCCGTGCCCGCTCGCGTTTGTAACGACTGATGAGGGTAACAAAAGTTGTAGAGCGTCCCCACCAGATACACGCCCTGCTCCACGGTCCGCAGCCGGCGGGTGGGCCCACGCGTGCGCCGGCCGAGCACGGCCCAGCGACTACGAAAGGTGCCGTTGAGCCGCTCGATGAAGGCGGTATTGAGCACCTGACAGCCAGGCGTGCTCCACAACAGCGTCAGGAACAGGCGCACGCTGCCCTGTATCAGGCGATGCTGGGTGCCCACCACGGCGCGCCCCGCGTGGTGCTTGACGACCTGCGCCAGGACGAGCTCCGGCCAGGCTACCAAGCGGGGTCGTCCGCCCGTGCCCCCTTGTGCTGTGCGGAAGGCGCGCTGCACCGCCTTGACGTAGTGCGCCAAGCCATCGCTCACGAACAGCAGGGGGCCAAACGCGGCACAGGCGGCCACCAGCGCCACCATCCGCGCAATCAGGATCTGATCCCGCTTGGGACTGACGACTGCCCCCAACCACAGCCGTGTCGAGACCATCAGCGCCATGGCGACCCACACGACCCCCGCTTGCGTCTGGGCGCGGATCTCATCGGCTTGGACGTGCTCCAAGGGGCGCGGTTGCACCACTTCGGCCTGGTGGAGCGCTTCACAATGCAGGCCCGCCGCAGTGGCCCACTCCTAGACGGTGCGTGCCTGGAAGCCAAACGCCGCCACCACCGCCGGGACGGGACAGCCGTGCCCCACCAGCGTGACCACTTGTGTGATCACGGCCTCGTCCGTGTGGCGCCCGAAGAACGGGGTGCCAGCGCGCGCACTAAAGGTCTCGCCACACACCCGACAGCGATAGCGCGCCCGTTGGCGACTGTGTATCCCGATGTTCCCTTCGCCGACTTGCCCTCTTGCTGGACACTCCAGATTCGGGCAAAATACCATTTGCGGATCCATGACACCCTCCTTGGGTCTTTACACAACCAGGATTGTCATCGGATCCGCTTTTTTTCCAACTCGCCACCCCTGTTTCACCGTTTAGCGCATACCTACCTATGATCAGCTCGGTTCCGAAACCCGTAGATGCCTAACTAACCTGGATCCTTGGTGGAAAGCATGCAAGACCAGGCAGGCCCTGTGATGGGCGGATAGCAAGATTCTAACTCCCCCCAAAGACCGTTCGCTATCAATCGAGAGATATTCGGAGGATTCGTACGCCAACAATAGACTTCATCGGAAATAGAAAGCGCGCTACAATAGCGGCTCATCCAGCTAGCAACTACAGCGAAGAAAGCCCGCGCATGCTCAACTACGAACGGCTGAAGAACCGGGCCCGCCTGTTTCGGGCCTTCACAGGTCTGAACCCCCAAAAGTTTCATCGTCTGCTACGCGCCTTTGGGCGGGCCTATGAGGCGTGGTTAGACGAACAGGAGCGGCAGCGGGACCAACCGCGCCAGCGGCGGCGGGGTGGCGGTCGCAAAGGCCAATTGCCCCACTTGGCTGACAAACTGCTGTTTATCTTGTTCTACTTCCGCCATTATCCAACGCAAGAGGCGCTGGGCTTCTTCTTTGGCCTCAGTCAGGCGCAGGCCCACTACTGGATTCAGACTCTGACGCCCCTGCTCAATACGGCCTTGGGCTACGAAGCGCAGTTGCCCGCGCGGGAGCCGTCCAAGGCCGAGCAGCTGTTGGCGGCCTGTCCCGCCTTGTGCTTCATCATCGACGGTACCGAGCGGCCGATTCAACGGCCCAAGGACCGCGAGCGCCAACAGCAATACTACTCGGGTAAGAAGAAGCGCCACACGGTCAAGAACATTATCATTACCGACAAGACAACCAAGCAAATCAAGGTCCTCGGCCCCACTGTCGAGGGCAAGAAGCACGACAAGAAAGCCGCCGACGAAGCCGGCTATACCTTTCCCGAGGGCAGCACGCTGTGGCAGGACACGGGCTTCCAAGGCTATGCCCCGCCGAACGCCACCATCCAGCAGCCCAAGAAAAAGCCCAAGCACGGGCAGTTGACCGCCGACGAGAAGGCCCGCAACCGTGTCATTTCCAGTGAGCGCAGTGGGGTCGAACACAGTATTGGGGGGCCCAAGTCTTTCGCATTGTGCGCGATGTCTTGCGTCATCGCTTACCCGGCTTTGCTGACCTCGCCATGGAGACCGCCTGTGCCCTCCACAACTTGCGCGTGGAGGTGCCACTGGCTGCCTAACCCGCCGCTCACAGCGGTATCGCCTGCTTTGCTTCTAACCCGCTCTTATTCCCGATAAAGTCTAATCGAATACCAGTTTGGGCGCAGCCCAATCCAAGCCGATGACAAAGACCTTTCTCTCTTGCTGTCTGCCAAACAGTCGTTGGAAAAAACTCATGGCTGTCAGTCCTTTACAAAAATGAGACCGCGAGACACACGAAGAACACAAAGAAGTCCCTGTGGAAGTCTTTGGTCCTCAGTGCGCGTTGCGGTTCGTTTCGTTTATGGAGCCCTTACTAGACTAGTACGTGGTGCAAAACGCAGCTGATGCCAGGAAGGCAGTATAACCTTAACAACGGATATAGGAGTAGTTGAGCAAGGGAGAGTCAAGCGGCCAACTTGCGACCGATGACCGTGAGGTTGTTGGCGATGCAGCCCCAGCCGACGTAGCGGTGGAAGCCATCTAGCCCCTTATCGGGACAGCGGTCGAGGCCATGTTTGCGGTCTAAGACACTGATGCGCCCCTCGACGCCCGCATGCCAGCGGCGCCCGCGGCGGAACCAGCCCTGGCGTTGGTGTGCGGTGCGCGCGTGCGACTTGCGCCCCGGCTTGGCTAACACGACGCGCTTGACCCCTTTGTTAACGGCATAGGCTTCATTAGTAGGGGAGTAGAGCCCGCGGTCGCCGCTCATGAGGTCGAGCGGTTTCTTGAAGCGTTCCAGATGATAGTCCAGCGCGGGCTGCCATGGCTCCGCATCATCCGGATTGCCATCGAGCACCTGCCAGCGGGTTACAATACCGCCCTCCACTGCATCAAGCCACACCTTATGGCCGAACTCGGTCGGCTTGTGCGCTTTGTTGCGCCGGATAATGTCGGTATGCGGCGCAAAGAGACTTACAATCTTCTCGCTCGCCGGCACGCGCTCCCCATCGACGAGGCGGCGCACGGTTTGGTCGATCACCTGCTCCACGCGCGGCAGGCGGGTTTCTATGGTCTGCGCCAGGCGCGCGGCTTGTTGCGCGCCTGCTTCTCTCAGAATCTCCAGCGTTTGCTTGGCCTGGCGCACGCTGGCCTCGGTAATCTGCAGCAAGCGCCGGTAGCTCTGCGTCAAGCGCTCGCGCGCCTCGTGCGTGCGCTGGCGTGACGCCTCCCCGATCTGGCGGGCGTACTGGTGGGCACTGCGCGTGCGATCGCGGAAGAGCGCTTTGGCGCCTGCCACCTGCTCCCCCACAAGGGTTTGGGCACGCTTGAGGGTGCGGCTGAGGACACGCACCCCATCGGTGAGCAAACTGCTATCGGTTGGGTAGTGAATGTTACTTTCCACCACCATCCCATCGGTGCGCACCTTGCGCCCACGTGTGACCTTGGCCGCCTGCGCCAGTTCAACCACTCGGTTGTTGAAGGCTTCCAGCGTCGCGGGTTGGATCGTGTTGGCCCAGCGCAGTAAGGTGCTATGGGCTGGGGCCGGGTGGAAGTAGAGCCGACAAAACCAACGCAACACCAGACTAGCGCCCATATGCCACACCGTTTCGCGATAGGGCCACTGATACAAGCGTTTCACCGCCAGGCCGCGCAGCACCACTTCTACAGGTGTCGAGTTCCGCCCCGTCTCCTCTGTCTGGGCAAAGCGCTGTGCCAGGTCCGCCCGAATCAACTGGTAGAGTTCGTCATCCTCCAACAACTTGCTGACTTCCGCCAGTTCGGGCTCCATCTGCACTGCCAACGCTTCGATTAATCTCCAGAACTTCGGATCTGCTTCGTACCGATCCCGTAACATCTTACTCACCCTCGTTCAGCAGTCGCCTTTGTCCCGTTGTCACTGCACTATTCGGCAAGTTTCGCACCAAAAACTAGTACTAATCGTCTACACTTCACACAATACCACAGCCCCATGTCCCACCTTCGTCACTTCTCGACTAGCAATCGCGCAAATGGCGCATTTACGACAGCTCCGCCCCTCTGAAAATGTCCCACTTTCGCGATTTCTCGGCTAGAAATCCCCGACTTGGGACATTTGCGCCACGCACACCCTGTCCCATTTTAGCCGCTTTCTGACTAGAACCTGCCGAAAATGAGACATTTGGGACACCCCCTACCCTGTCGCGAATGTCCCATCTCTCGCCCAAAATCCGCCAAATGAGGCACTTGCGACAGCGCACTTGTCGGTGGATGTCCCATTTTCTGTAGTTCCCGACTGGCAAGACCCAGAAATGGGACATTTGGGATATCATGTATCTACTGCAGGTGGGACAGCGGGTGGCAGGGAGACGCATCGGTACGCGGGGCGGGGGCAAGGCAACCGGTAGGGGGTGAGGGTGTTTAAGGGGGGTGATGACCCGGGTGCCTCGCCTCTACGATGCTGTGGTTGAGGTGGTCTTATGCGTCGTGTTAGTGAATTACGAACCGTGGCTCTCAAGTGCTTCGCGCACCGTGCTCAAGAACTCCGCCACGCTAAAGGGCTCGGGTAGGGGATAGAGGGCGTTTGCCCCTAGGGCTGTTTTGATTGCCTGTCCCCGCGCGGCGCTTCCCATCCAAAGTATGATGGGAATCTGTTCTGTGTTCGCGTTGCACTTGAGCTGTTGAAGGAAACGGAGCACCGGCTTTGCTCGGTCAACTCCCACATCGACGATAATGATCAGGTCTGGGTTGAGTGCCCTCACTTCAGTCGGGCGAAGCAGTTCCGTCATGCCGTCCACATGCTCATAGCCCTCACTCTTCAGAAGCTGTTCCAGGAGCTCGAGGGCAAACGGCTCATGATTGAATAGTACAATACGCGGGGGCATTCTTGACTCGCCTTCTAGGCCATCTAGGCCTCGCTATTGACCGTCAGTGTAGCAAACCGAGGTGGGAAAGTAGGGGGAAGAGAGCCCGCCGTACCGACCGCTCAGCTACCTGCAGCGGTTGGTTCAGCTGTATTCTAAGCAATAGACCAATAGGTGGATGAAAGGGCGGGGCGTCAAAGGTGACGGATTTATCACGAGGAATTCCGTAGGGACAAGACAACCGGTAGGGGGTGGGTTCGTTTGAGGCGCATGGCGACTAGGTTGCCTTGCCCCTATCGTTAGTTTTCGTCTAGGCGGATGTCGCCTTCGATGGTGAGGTGTATGGCGAGTTCTGCTATGGTGAGTGTGGCGCGGGCGTGGAGTCTTTCGTTGCCGGATAGCGTACCTTGCTC
>JALZCF010000046.1 GCA_030863245.1 Chloroflexota bacterium | reverse complement strand
CGCCTGATCGAGGCTTACCGCGACAGCGGCGACAGGCGGGCCATCGAGCGCATCCTTGCGATGCACGGCAGGATCCTCAACTGCATCGTCCGCCGCCATGCCGTCTCCTCCGGTGAGCCCTACGAGGATCTGCTCCAGGTGGGCTACGTTGGCCTCATAAAGGCCGTCAAGGGTTACAAGACCGATTCGGGGGCGAAGTTCAGCTCCTACGCGTACGCGATGGTGGACGGCGAGCTTAGGCACCACTTCCGCGACACCGAGCTCGTGAAGAAGCCCCGCTGGGCGCGCAGCCTCTACGGCAAGGTATCCGAGGCGAATGCGAAACTCACCGCCGAACTCGGCCGGCCGCCGCTGGTCGAGGAGATAGCGAGGGAGGCGAACGTCTCCCCTGAGGGTGTTCTGGAGCTGATGAAGCTCTTTCGCGACACCAGCGTCGTATCGCTGGACGGTGGCGATGAGGAGGGTGGCGCGGACGTCTCGGCGATCAGGAGCATCGAGTACGAGACTTTCTCCCTCCCTGTCGAGGACCCCATCGCGCTGGAGGAGGCACTGGAGTCCCTGACGGAGCTCCAGCGCAAGGTGGTCTACCTCTTCTTCTACAAGGACCTCTCCCAGACCGAGATCGGCAAAAGGCTGAGCCTGCCGCAGCGCAAGATCTCCCGCATCATCGCCTCCGCCACCAAGGCCCTGAGGGACTCTCACAGCACCGGCGGTCTGCAGCGTAGCATAAGCGCTGTTCCTGGGGCGATCAAGATTGATTAGGCACCTGATCAGGGCAGAGTCCGGCTACTCTCTCGTGGAGGTCATGGTCGCGATCATGATCAGCGCCATCGCCATCATTCCGATGATAAGCATGTTTGATATGGCCCTCAACGTAGCTACCAGAGGCAGTAACTACGACAGAGGGCGGGCGCTAGCGGTAGAGCAGCTGGAGGAGATCCGGGCGCTACCTTTCAGCGGCACGTCCGGCAGCCTGGTGGACACCTATCCCCCTGGCAGCCCGAGGGCGTGCGTGGGTTCTGTTGTGGCGGGCTTCGCTTGCCAGGTCGAGACCACTTACGTACGGCTCGGCCCTCCAGGTGATCCTCGCGTTGTGGCGGACCCCGCTGCCCGGACGATGATCGAGGTCGAAGTAACCGTTACCTGGAGCGGCGGGAGCGGCTCGTATACAACGACCGGGCTCATCACGAAGGAGACGCGGTGCGCGAGCGGCTGCTGAGAGACGAGAGCGGGTTCACGCTCCCCGACCTGCTGGTCACCGTGATGGTGATGACAATGGTTATGTTTGCGCTCTACTCCGTCTTCGACATGAGCCTGAGGGTCTTGAGCTTCGGCAACGACAAGACCGAAGCCGTCGAGAACGCGCGGCTCGGTTTGGAGAAGATGGCGCGGGAGATCAAAGCCGCCTACCCCTATGACAAGGCCAACGGCAACACCACAGTTCTCGCCACGCGGATGGAGAGCCAGATCACCTTCGGCAACGACCTGAACAGCAACCGCGTGGTGGATGCGGACGAGGTGATCGCCTACCGTCGAGGTTCGGACCCCACGATACTCGTGAGGGAGAAAGGTGGAAGCTCTCAGCCCGTGATCGAGTACGTTGACGGGCTGAGCTTCCAGTACCTGAACAGTTTTGATTCTTCCACCTCCATCGAGAGCGAGGTAGCCATCGTGCGCATAAACCTGACGATAAGAGTGGACCGCGGTGTTGGAGCACCGGCGACGCAGACCCTTACTACCGACGTTGCCTTGAGGAACAGGTTGTACTGATGTTCGAAGGATTCAGGAGAGACGAAACGGGCATAGCTCTCGGGTTAACCGTCATCATGATCGTGCTGATCGGGGTGATGGGGGCCGGGCTGCTGACCTTCGTGCGCAACGACCTCGAAGCCGTAGTCGATGTCAACGAGGGACAGCGGGCTATAGACATTGCGGACGCCGGGGCGCAGGCTGCGAAGGCGCAACTCCTCGCCGACAGTATACCGGCTCACTACGACGTGGATGATGCCCTTGTGCCCACGCTGTTCAATGATCCGCTATGTAACGTCGAATCAGGTGATGTACTTCGCTGGGCCGGGGAAGGCGTCGAGCGCAACCCGGAGAACGAGAACTGGTCTCCCGAGTTCGGCGGACAGACCCGAACCTTCGCGGGTGGCCGCTTCACCGTGACGATCCGCTGGATGACCCCGTTGCCTCTGGCGCCCAGCGAGTGCAGAGCGCCGGTGACGTCTTTGACGGGCATCCTCCCGGGAGGCGTCGAATACTTCAAGGTAATCTCGACCGGCGTCTACCCGGCGGACGGAAGCGGCGCGAAGCGCAGGGTCGAGACCATCTACCGGACCTACGACCTGAACGTGCCGCGTGCGTACTACACGCCGGGTCCCATAACCGTCAGCGGGACTGCGTGCATCGATAGCGTAAGTCTCTTTAGCCTGAACAACGTCACGTTCAACGGCACCGGCGGGTGTAGAAATACTCTTGGACTTCTGATGAACAGTCACATGAAGGGTACGGATCTAGCCTACGGCGACTGGAACGATCCTCCCTCGGATAAGTTCAACACCACTGGCCGCAGAGGCGCTTTGGGACTCCCGGTTACGGATGCAGGCGTCGGCACGGCGGGGACGATCACCGGATCTCCGCGCCTGGGAACGCGCGACTACGACCGCACCACAACTCCCAGGTTCGTCCAGGCCCCTTCGACCAACCCGCAGAGCGTGAATGAGATAACATTTCCCTTCAGCCTCGGAAGCCAGCCCGACGCGAACCGCCTGTGCGACGAGGCCAAGGCGCAGGGGAACTACGAAGAGTACACGACCACGGGCAACAAGAGCCTGACGAGCTGGCCCGCCGATTCCTCCTACACGACGGTCGTGTGCAAGGTATTCAAGAACACGGATAGCTCTAACAAGCTCATATGGGACGTGGAGGGAACCACGAACCTGTTGGACCCCTACGCCGGCTGCGAGGGACCTATCCAGAAGGGCACGCTCGTGATCAGGAACGGTAACTTCTCGACGAAGTCGAACACGGCGCTCTTCCAGGGGGTGGTGGTGGTTCGCGGAGCGGAGGGAAGCACCAGCACAGACCTCGGCAACTCCAGCGATACTGGCAACACCTGCCTTGACGGCTTCGTGAACGCAACGAGCGAGATCAAGATCGCAGGGACCGTGAGGCCGTCGTCTTCCCTCGAGTTGAGCAGTCGGCCCGGCTTCTACGGCGTCAGGACCTGGAGCTGGCGGGAGCTATACGAATAGAGATTGCCTACTTCGCTCCATTCCCCCGTACACGACGGTCTCCTTCAGCCAAAGCCCCAACCCCTGCCACCGCGCTCTGCTCCGAAAGTGGCCACCTGGCCGATGGTAAATAGCCGGCTGGCATATTTTCGCACCCCCGGAGCAGGTACATACTTGAGCTCATGCTGACCGCGACCAGACATCCCGGAAACCAGACCCGAAACGACGCGGTAGTTCGCCTGATCGAGGCTTACCGCGACAGCGGCGACAGGCGGGCCATCGAGCGCATCCTTGCGATGCACGGCAGGATCCTCAACTGC
>JALZCF010000038.1 GCA_030863245.1 Chloroflexota bacterium | reverse complement strand
CCCCTACTTCCATCAGCTGATAGTCCATAGATGGCGAAGGACGGTCCGTTGTCACTGTTCCATCAAGGGCGCAACCGTCACCCCATCGCCACCCTCACTTGCCTCCCCGGTACGATGCTCCTTGACGAGGGGATGGTTGCGAAGTTCGTCACGGACGACGCGGCGTAGGGTACCTGTACCCTTCCCATGTATGATGCGGATCGAGGGCAGGCCGCTCAAGTAGGCCTCATCGATGTACTTGTCGAGGAGCGGCATCATCTCCTCCACCGTGTTACCGCGCAGATCGATCTCCATGCCCGGACTCTCGACCCGTGGAAGGGAAATCGAGGCACGACGCTCGCGGCGCTGTGCCCTCGCCCCTTCTGGTTGGCTACTTCGGCTAGCCGGGGCACGTAACTCCAGATCGTCCAACGCGACTCGCACGCGGAAACTGCCCGCTTGCACCTCAGCCTCGTCGCCAGAGATACCAAGCAGCTCACCCGTTCGGTCCAGGCTCGGTACCCACACCAGATCGCCGACCTCTATCGGACGATCTGCCACCTGCCCATCACCATCGCCGCGCCGCGGTACGATTTCCGAGATAGGCTTCAACTCGCTGTCGAGGCGTTGGAGCAGGTCTCGGATATCGGTAAGCTCTTCCCGCTTGCCCCCGAAGCGCTCCATGCGCCGCGTGATGCTCTGTAGTTGCTCACGCACGTGATCCAGTTCGATCTGTGCCTCCTGCCGAGCCGCATTGATGACAGCGCGTCGTTCCTCTTCGATGCTGGCAATCCGCTCGCGCAGCTCCCCGCGTATCTGCTCGCTCTCGCGACGATCCTTCTCTGCCAGCCGCCGATCGATCCGTGCTGACTCTTGCGACTGCTTGATGTCCTCAAGCATCTCGTCCACCTCCAACTCTTCTCGAGAGATGAAGGAGCGTGCGTGCTCGACGATCGGCATCGGTAGGCCCAGACGCTCCGCAATCGCGAGCGCATTGGAACGCCCAGGTAGGCCGATCATCAGCCGGTAGGTCGGGCGAAGGGTCTCGAGATCGAACTCGACGGAGGCATTGCGGACCCCCTCGGTGCCGTGGGCGTAGACCTTCAACTCGGAGTAGTGTGTCGCGACAAGCGCGCTAATATTCTCCTCAAGAAAATGCTCGAGGAGCGCCCGTGCGAGGGCCGACCCCTCCACCGGGTCGGTGCCCGCTCCCACCTCATCCAAT
Organism: Chloroflexota bacterium; assembly: GCA_030863245.1. Taxonomy (GTDB): domain Bacteria; phylum Chloroflexota; class Anaerolineae; order Ardenticatenales; family Ardenticatenaceae; genus JALZCF01. The sequence continues at coordinate 16,064 of JALZCF010000038.1, read as the reverse complement.
AGGATCAAGGAATGCTCGGTCGCGTTCCCAAGAATGCGCGTGATGTTGGCAAGGTGAGAGGAGAAGGTCGAAAGACTCTGCTCGATCGATTGCTCATCCCCAATGTCGGCAAAGATATTGTCGAAGACAGGAAGGCGCGAGCCGTCGGCAGCCGGAATATGCATCCCGCACTGTGCCATCAGTGCCAGGAGGCCCACAGTCTTCAACGTCACGGTCTTGCCGCCCGTGTTCGGACCCGTGATAACCAGCACGTGGTAATCAGGTCCGAGGTAAACATCGAGCGGCACCACCTCGTCCGCACGGAGTAGGGGGTGGCGGGCCTCGATCAGATGCAGGTAGGGCTGGGTGCCTGCACGCTCATCGACATCGGCCAGGAAGGGCTCGCGCGCTTTGATCTGGAAGGCATACTCGGCCTTGGCAAACTCCAGATCGAGCTCCGCGAGCGCGTCGACGGTGGCGTAGATGTCCTCCTCCGCCTCGCCTACCATGCCTGACAGCTCACGCAAGATCCGCTCCACCTCGCGCTGTTCAGCGATCTCCAGCTCGCGCCACCGGTTATTCAGGTCCAGGGTTGCTAGCGGCTCGACGAAGACCGTCGCACCCGAGGCGGATTGATCGTGAACGACCCCAGGAATCCGCCCCTTTGATTCCACCTTGACCGGAATCACGTAGCGACCCGCACGCTGCGTGACGATGGCTTCTTGCAGGTAACGGGCGTTATCGGAATCCGCCACGATCCGGTTGAGCTTATCTAGCAGGCGGTTATGCGCGGTCTCCAACTCCCGTCGAAGACGGTAGAGGGTCGGACTAGCATTGTCCCGCACCGACCCATCCTCGTCGATCGCCTGCGCGATAGCATCGATCAGAGCATCCCCCGGCTCGATGCGCTCGGCAATCCTTGCTAAGAGAGGATATTGGTTGTCCAATCGCGTCAACAAGCGGCGCAAAGTACGACCGCTTATCAACGTCTGTCGGACTCCCAGCAGCTCATCAGGTTGGAGCACAGCAGCCTTCGCCGCCTGTCCGGCGAGGGGGCGAACGTCCCTTGCCCCGCCGACGGTCGTATTTGGCTTGGAACTGAGCAGTTCCTTCGCCTCGGTCGTACGACTGAGGCGGCGCATCACCTCTGCCGGGTCTGAGCTCGGTGTCAGCGCCAACGCCAACTCTTTACTGGCCGAAAAGGCACAGTGCTGCGCCAGCCGCTCCAAGATTTTCGGTAGTTCAAGCGTACTTGCAGATTTGGTATCCATTGTCATTTGTTATCGCTGTTTCAAATTTCTGGAAATTATATCACGGGGAAAGGCCGATCCAGAATCTTCCCTTGGATAGCGCGCTCTCTAGCAGCTATTCTGTCAAGGTATCGTTATTTTGAGTTTGGTCTTAGATCGTTTAGACTGAACCGCCGCGAAGATAAGCTATGGAGCACCACAGGGAACGCGTTTCCCTCTTTCAGGGAGGAGATGGCAAATGGGTTTTCTCGACTTTCTAAAGAAGAGCCTTTCCACGCAGGCGGAAAAGTACGACCGGGAGGCCGTCGTTCGCCTTCTGGAGGAGAACACGAAGACATCGGCACCCTTAGAACTACGGGGTATAGATATGAGCGGGATTGACTTGAGCCATCTGGATTTGAGCGGTGCGGATTTTACCGAATCGGATCTGGAGAATGCTAACCTGAAGGGAGCTCAACTTCGGAGTGTGCGTATTCGCCGCGCCAACCTTCAAAATGCCAACCTACGAGGAGCGGATCTGACAGGCTCCGATTGGGCGCAGTCGAACATGCGGGGTGCGGATCTCTCCGATGCAGATCTGACCGGGGCGAACATGTTCGCCTGTAAGCTGGAGGGGGCACGATGGAACGGGGCCACCTTCAACGGCACCACGCTGAGCGGCGCTGCGATGCCGGGGGTAAACTTGGAAGGATACGTCTTTACTGGTAGGCTGGATGCGGTTGACGCGCAGATGGAGGGCGCGATCCTGCGTAACGCCGACCTGGAGGATGCGATCCTGACGGGAGCCAATCTGGCGGAGGCCGATCTTTCGGGTGCAAACCTGCGTGGTGCGCAGATTGCCTGTACCTTACGCAACGCCAATCTCACCGGCGCTGATCTAACCAACGCGAACCTTCGTTATGGTGACGCCACCGGCGCGAATTTTACGGATGCAACTCTCGAGGGCGCAGACGTCGAAGGGCTTGCTCTGGAGGGTGCGACACTGCCGGCAGGATTCGAGCCATAGCCGGACAACGGGCCGGAGTTGGCTGTCAAAGCATAAAACGTAAGACGTAACCATGCCCGTGATGGTGGTAGGCTACGAAAGCTACCCCAACCACCTCTTCCCGGACGGGTTCATTACCTCAGATGCTTGGTCTGCCCATCTCATTACGTCTTACGTTTTACGCACTACTTTACGCTAGCCATAGAGAAGTGGAGCAAGTAAGCTAAGTACCATGACAAGCGAGATCACAATGCCAAAGGCATAGAAAGCGATCTTGCTCCAATTGCGGCGCGGGCCGCCACCACCGTAACGATTCCCTCTACGACGTGCCATCTTCTTCCTCCCGGATGACTTCTTACTGTTTCAGCGATTATATCACAGTGCCTTGCGTCAACCAAAGCATCAGGCATCACAATAAGCAGTCGAAGTCACAAGCGTACCCGGTTCAACCTCAAGGGAGCTATAAGAACTTGAAGCTCACAAATCTCCAATCTCCAGTCTCCAGGCTTCAGTCTCCCATCTCCCATTCCCGAAAAGTTGCTTTGCTTCTGCAGGACAATGGTGGTCAAATGCATTGCGGAAATGGGAGGCGGATGCTAAGATACAGTCCAAGGAGAGAACTAGTCTATGAGCCAACAGGCACTCTATCGAAAGTGGCGGTCGAGCACGTTTGACGAGATCGTCGGCCAGCCCCACATCGTGCAGACCCTACAGAACGCACTGGAGACGGACCGTGTGGTGCATGCCTACCTCTTCAGTGGTCCGCGTGGCACAGGCAAGACAAGCTCGGCGCGCATCCTCGCCAAGGTGATCAACTGCCTAGCGCCAGAGGGGGAGCGACCCTGCAACGAGTGCCACATCTGCCAGAGTATCAACGATGGCTCCTCACTCGACCTGATTGAGATTGATGCGGCGTCTAACACGCAGGTCGACAAGGTGCGCGACGTGATCGTCGAAAAAGTAAACTTTGCACCGAGTGAGGCACGAAAAAAGGTATATATCATTGACGAAGTGCACATGCTCTCCAACAGCGCCTTCAATGCGTTGTTGAAAACGATTGAAGAGCCACCGCCACATGCGATGTTCGTGCTGGCGACGACAGAGATTCACAAGATTCCAGCAACCGTCCTATCCCGTTGCCAGCGCTTGGACTTTCGTCGGATCAGTGTGGAGGAGATCGCAGGTCATCTGGCGTGGGTCCTGGAGCAGGAAGGCATCAGGGCGGAGCCGGAGGTGCTTGACCTGGTGGCACGTCAGGCGACTGGCTCCATGCGCGACGCGCTCAGCCTGCTCGATCAGCTACTGGCGCATGGTGGCACGCACCTCACGGTGGCACAGGCGCGAGCGGCACTTGGTCTCGCCTCTACGGAGACGGTACAGGCATTGGTTGATTACTTGCTTGCGCAAGAGGTAGGCGAGGCACTGCAACTGGTGAATCGCTTGCTTGATCAGGGTACGGATCCGCGTCAGTTCCTTGTGGACGTGCTGGAACAGATGCGCGTATTGCTTCTCACTCTCGCTGGCGGGGACCGCCAGCTACTTAACTTACCGGAAGAGGCGTTGGCCCGGCTTCGTGAGCAGCGAAAGCATATGGAGCCCGCCGTATTGGTGGAGATGATCCGGATCTTCAACCAGGCAGGGGCTGATCTAAAGTTGGGCCTCCAGCCCCAACTGCCGTTGGAATTAGCCATCGTCGAATCCGTATTGACACTACAAGCGCGGGGTGCGACTCCAGCACCGCTCCCAGAACCTGCCTTAGCGACTATGGAGGGAGCATCGGTGCAGCAGTCGCTATCGCGCCGAGCAAAAGAAGCGTCATCGGTTCAGGGAGCAAGTCCTTCTCAGGCAGAAGACGGATCGGAAACGGGAATGCGTTCCGCCGAGGAAACGGCGGAGGGCGGGCGTGAGGAGCATAGTGATACCCTTAGCGAGGTGGTGGCGGTGCCTGCAACTCGCGCACGACCGATGCCGCCCCCGCCGCCCCCGCCTACATTTCCGGAAGAGGCGGATAAAACGATGGGGGTACTGACAACTGCGTCACAGAATATCGAAGCGCATCCGAGGGTGGTTGAGGAACAGATTCCGACGGATGCGAACGATCGTACATTGGACTGGTGGCATGAACAGTGGGAGAGCTTCAAAGAGTTTCTGGTGAAGCAGGGCGAGGACGGGCAGCGCGCCGCATTACGGCTCAAGTTTTGTGAGCCACACGCGGTCGATGAGGATAGCCTAACTCTGGGATTCTACTACTCTATCCATAAAGAGAAGATCGAAACGCCCCGAGAACGTGCCGTGGTCGAGCGATCGCTGCAGGCATTTAGTGGTTCGCCCCTTGCAGTACATTGTCTACTTGCGCCAAAGCCCGGGTCGCTGGAGAGTGCGAAAACCAAGTATGAGGAAGCTGCCGAGGACCCGGTGGTTCGAGAGGCAATGAGACACGGCGCGCGTATAGTAGAGGTGTTCCAGGGGGAGTCGTAAGAGGTAAAGGAGAATTGTTAGGATGTTACGCTTCGCGTAGAGGAAGCGGACGATTACATTTCATTGACACAGCAGTAAGGAGAAGACGATGGCAAAGCGTAGAGGCAGAGGCGGACCGCGTGGCGGGGGTAATTTTGGCGGCATGAACATTCCTGGGGGCGCTGGTGGCTTAATGGCCCAGGTGCAGAAAATGCAGGAGGAGATGGCTGCCGCGCAGGAAGAGCTCAAGGAGGAAATCGTCGAGGCGAGCGTCGGTGGCGGTATGGTCACGGTGCGAATGAGCGCGGCCGGAGATTTGAAGGCCATCGAGATCAACCCGGACGTGGTCGATCCTGACGACGTCGAGATGCTACAGGACCTGCTGTTCGCGGCCTTCAACGAGGCCCAGAGCAAGGCGGCAGAGGTAACCGAGGAGAAGATGGCGCCCTTCACCAGCATGCTGGATATGGGTGGCCTTGGTGGGTTGTTCTAGCGTCTCATCCGTTACACCTGTCGTACCCGGAGGCTAAAATATGGTCTCCGGGTTTTGTTTGTAGCCCCGATGGATGTCTGACATCTAAAGATTGAGATCTGAGAAGGACAATGAGATGGCTATCCTGCCTCAACCGATTGCACGTTTGATAGACGAATTTTCGCGCCTGCCAGGGATCGGTCCCAAGACTGCTTCGCGCCTAACCTTCTACCTTCTACGTATGCCAGATGAGCAGTCCCTAGCTTTGAGTGAGGCATTGCGGAGTTTGAAGACAAGTGTTGTAACATGCCAGCAATGTTTCAACCTCTCTGAGGAGAGTCCCTGCGAGATCTGCCGTAACGAGACACGCGATCGCACCACCATGTGTGTGGTCGAGGAGCCGCTTGACGTACTGGCGATTGAGCGAACTGGGGAGTTCAAGGGGCTATACCATGTGTTACATGGCTCGATATCACCCGTCGAGGGCATTCTTCCACAAGATTTGAGGATCGCGGAGCTGGTGGAGCGCGTTACTCGAGAGCCGGTCGACGAATTGATCCTGGCGACGAACCCGAACCTCGAGGGGGAGGCAACGGCAAGCTATATCCAGCGACAACTCCAGGGTCGGCCCATCCGCATCACCCGTCTCGCACGCGGGCTTCCCATGGGTGGCGACCTGGAGTACGCAGATGAGGTGACGTTGGCGCGCGCCCTGCAGGGCCGTAGCGCAATGTAGTGCATGTTGCATAGAGGGAAAATGCAACATGCAACAGAACTTATTGGGCCTAAGTCCGCCGACGTCTTAATCTGCTGCTATCTCCTCCTGCAGCAGCTCCGCCTCCGCCCCGAGGTGGAATGCCCGAGAGCGAAGGGACCACCAGTAGCCGAGCGTGGGCCCCCAAAATGCAAGGAGTCCCAGCAGCAGATAGGGAAGATTCTTATCACCCCAATCCATCGTTCTCCTCCAACAATTGAATGCGTAGCTGCTCCACCCGTTCCTCGCGCCTTGCCAACTGTACACGCTTGAACAGGAGGTAGGCGAAGAGCAATAAACCGAAAATCATCGTGACCAGTAACGTTAGATGCATATCTCCTGTTAGGGCCATGTCGCCCTCGGCATTCGGGTTTTCTCCACCGAAGACGACCGGATGAATCGTGCGATCGAGAATTTTGGTGGAGAAGTAGACGAGTGGCACGTTGACGAAGGCGAGGATCGCGAAGATAGCGCTGTAGCGGGCACGGCGCTCCGGGTCATCGACTGCCCCACGCAGCATCATGTAGCCGACGTACGTCAGCAGCATGATCGTCACCGTTGTAAGCCGTGGGTCCCATGTCCACCACGTGTTCCATACGGGCCTTGCCCAGATGGAGCCCGTCAGTGTGCCGATAAAGGAGGCGAGGATTCCGACCTCGACACCCGCAGCACCCCACGTGTCCCACCTACGGTTGCTGGTGAGCAGGTAGGCGAATCCGGCTACAAAGGCGACGAAGAAAAGAATAAAACTTGCGATATTGGCGGGTAGGTGGAAGTAGAAGATGCGATACACCTCACCCATCGTTGCCTCAGCTGGCGCGTAGGCGAGCGCCATGAAGAGCGCCAAGACTGCACCCGGTACCAGTATCCAACCAAGCCACCGTGTGATAGTTGACAGGCGATCCACCTGTTCGTGGCTAGTCGGAGTCGCAAAAGGAGTTGATTGTGTTACAGCCATAGAATCCCCCATCGTTGAGCAGTGGACCGCCAAGCATGCTTGGAAGGCTCTTTCATAGCCTTGCTGCCTGTAGTCCCTACTGGATAAACAGACTTACTCTTCTAAAACGTACTCAAATAGTAGACTGGGCAGTGTTAGGAAAATTACATCAAACGCAACGATCAGTAGTATGGATGAGCTCGCACTCCCGAGTAGGGAGTTGCCGCCCATGACGGCGCCCGTTGCCTGTACGGAACCAACGAGCAGGGGAACCACTACTGGCAGAAGCATGAGCGGCAGGAGCACATCCCGCAGGCGCGTATTGATCGCCATCGCAGCGAAGATGGTGCCAGCTGCCGAGAGCCCTAACGTTCCCAAAAGCAAAACCGGTAGGATACTCAGCGGCAGGGCGACATTGAACAGAGCCACCATGACGGGCAATGCGACCAGCTCGATGACAAGCAGGAAGAGAAAGTTCCCTACCATCTTGGCGACGTAGATTGCACTGCGTCCCACTGGGGCCAGCATCAGCCCCTCGATACTGCTCTGCTCCTTCTCTCTTTGAAAGCTCCGATTCAAACCGAGTAGACTAGCGAAGAGGAAGGTCACCCACAATATTCCGGGTACGACATCTTGTGCCGAGACCGGCGACAGATCCAACGCAAAGTTGAAGATGAGCAGTGACGTGACCGAGAAAAAAAACATGGCCGATAGTGCCTCCCGCGAGCGCCACTCGGCTATCATCTCTTTCCATATTAAAGTGCGTAGCGACTCAAAGTAGGTGGCAACTTCCAAGTTAAGGGGCCATGGGGTGGTAGGCTCAGATGAAGAGATCATCGACGGGCATGCTCCAACCGGGTAGCGCCGGTTCTGCCTCGGCCTCCTCCCCACGGCGATAGATGGTTGGACTCTTGGGCTCATCCGATCGGTAGACACGCACCACATCCTTGCTTAAGAGGTCCACATCCCACACGACAAGGGTACCGGCTGCAAAGTAGTCTTGGCGCTTCTCTTCGATCGCCTGCTCAGCCGCTGCACCGTAATCATTCTCGCTCCGAACCTCTGCTGCAAAGATGGGGGCTCCTTCAAAGAATCCCATACCGGGATCCTCTCCGATGAAGAAGGCAGCATCGGGACTGAAAGACTTACGATTGGGAAGATCAACCGTAAAACTAGCATTATCCGTTACGGCAAAGCCGGTTCTGCGTTTTTGCTCGTATTGATACAGACTCAGCCAAATCTTACTCGCTGCGCGATTTGGAAGACGCCCGGTGGGCGATATCACCACCACTTTTCCATTCACGATCTCGGCCTTGCCATCTTCTGGCACGTCGTAGAGATCCTCAGCCGTTGCCTCTGTCTTCGTGATCACGACCCACCTCCATCTGTCTTCCCCTGTTCAAAGTATAGCCTTCTTCACTCCGTCCTGTCCAACCAACCATGTGGCTTATTATTGATGGCTGCTCTGGGAAGCTCCCTGCTGCACCACAGGTCGCGGCCTCTACCCAACGTACTGCAAGTAGGTCGCTCGCCACTGTCCAACATCTAGTGCGCCACGTGGCTCATCCAGGACGATCTTGCCGCGCCGGAGAATAAGGACACGGTTGGCAAGCGCAAGGCCGCGTTCCAAGTCATGGGTACTCATCAAGGTGAGACGACGCGGCTCCTCGGTGTGAATGCGGTGAAGGAGGGTGTGGAGCTTCTGGGCAGCAGCCTCGTCAAGACCGCTATACGGTTCGTCAAGAAGCATAATTTGCGGATCGTGGAGCAGAGCGCGAGCAATGGAGAGACGTTGCAGCATGCCGCGCGAGTAGGTTCGCACCCTGTCGTGATAGCGGGGTAGCAAGCCGACCCAATCCAATACCTCCCGCGCCCGGTCGGCAGCGTTTGGCACGTCGTAGAGGCGGGCGTAGAAGGCGAGATTCTCCTCCGCCGTCAGATCAGGGTAAAGGAGGCTCTGGTGTGTGACGAGACCGATGTAGCGGCGCACCTCGCTCCAACTCGCCGTCAACTCGTGTCCCCGCAGCAGCACGCGTCCAGATGAGGGCCTGCTCAAGGTAGCAAGGATCTTGAGCAGGGTGGTCTTTCCAGCCCCATTCGGACCGAAGAGGGTTACCATCTCCCCCTCGTCGATTTTGAGGTTGATGCTACGCAGGGCATGCTGCATGCCGAAGCGCTTGGTCAGGTTGTCGATCTCGATCAAGGCTCGTTTGCACGTTGCACGTTGAACGGTTGAACGTTTGGAGGCGTTGTCTGAGGGGTGCGAGCGCGGACTTCGGCCACAGCACGCTCGATCCACGTGTCGAGGGATTCCTCATCCGTCTCTGGCTCCGTGGCACCAAGCGTATCAAGCTGCTGCAGGACGGAAATGGCCCGCTCTCGGTACTGCGCATCAAGGGTGGCGAAATCCTCGTCGTTCAGCTTGCCCATAGCATGATCAAAGCGGAGGTCGCGAAGGGAGACCAGTAGCCTCTCGCGCTCGAAAAGCAGATTCTCCAGCGTCTCGTTCCCCACCGCACCGCGCTCCAGCCTCTGCCGTGCCTGTCGGGCCTCCCACAAGGGATGGAGGGCCCAAAGAACGACCGCCAAAACAATAAGGGCTCCAATGATAGCGCCGAGACTCACAAGACCCTACCGATTGCGGAGTGCGGAATGCGGAGTGCGGAATGCATCAAGGGCGGAATGTGGAATGCGGAGTATGGATTGGGTGTTGTGTCTATCAGCTGTCGCTTCATGCTGGGTGTTCTCAAGGCTACGTTAAGGATTAGACAGTCAAGGCGTCGCTGCTCATCTCTCGAGAGCGAACGCGCTCTAGGATGCGAGTCTCGCGCGGATCGGGCCAGACAACGATGGTAGCCCCGACTACGAGGATCAGACCACCGAGCCAGACAAAGCCAATGAGTGGCTCGATAAAGAGCTTGTAGGTTGCCGTACCGTCCTGGTTGACGCCAGTCAGTACCACATACAGATCCTCGGTAGGGAACCCTTTGATGGCAACCTCTGTCTCGCGTTGCCCGCCTGGAACCTTGAAGTACCAATCAAGTGCCGGCACGAGGCGTGTCAGCTCCTCACCGGCGTTGTTGCGGACGATAATTGGTGCAGCGATGCGTTCCTTGGTTTCATCACGACCTTGTAGGAAGCCTGTGAAGGTCATGGTGTAGCGTCCGAAGGTGAAGGATTCGTCCGGCGCGACGGTGACATCTGTTTCGGAGCGATAGAAGCTGGATACCACGATGCCCAATGCCATGACGATGACGCCGAGGTGGATGATGTAGCCGCCGTAGCGGCGGCGATTCCTCTCGACCAGTTTGAACAGTGCTTGGACGGCGCTATCGTCGCCGCGCAGGCGTTGGGCCCGCCAACCCCGCCAGAACTCAGTGAGGTGACCGATACCGACGAATGCCACCACTCCCAAAGCCACGATCACGCCCCACTCGCGCACACCAAGGAGGAGGAGGAGTGGGATCATCAGTAGCCCAATTACCGAGGGCAGCACGAGGTTACGCGTCAGCTTCTCCCGACTGGCGCGACGCCAGGGCAGAAGGGGCGCAATACCCATCAGGAAAAGCATGCCCAGCAAGATCGGGCCGGCTACCACATTGAAGTAGGGAGGCCCGACCACGATCCGCTGACCAGTCGCGGCCTCGGAGATGATGGGGTAAATCGTGCCCCAGAAGACGGCGAAGGCGATACCCACGAAGAGGATGTTGTTGGCCAGGAACGCCGTCTCACGCGAGAGTAGTGCGTCAAGCTCGTCGTCTGCCCGCAGCAGAGGGAGACGATCGAAGAGGAGGAGGAGCGAGCCGAGGAGCGTTAAGGCGATGAAGGTCAGGAAATAGATACCGATGTTGCCCTCAGCGAAAGCGTGGATGGAGTCCAGGATGCCGGAACGAGTAAGGAAGGTGCCAAAGATACTCAACGTGAAGGCGAGCATGATCAGGACGACATTCCATACCTTGAGCATGCCGCGATACTCCTGTACCATGACCGAGTGCAGAAAAGCCGTAGCGACTAGCCATGGCATGAGGGAGGAGTTCTCAACAGGATCCCAAGCCCAGTAGCCGCCCCAACCCAGTTCCTTGTAGGCCCAGTGACCACCGAGCATGATCCCGATCGAAAGACTGGCCCACGCCACCAGCGTCCAACGGCGCGAGAGACGAATCCAGCCCGCACCGGTGCGTTTCGCGAGTAAGGCGGCCATGGCAAAGGCAAAGGGGACGGTGAACCCGGTGAAGCCGCCGTAGAGGAAGGGCGGGTGCATGATCATAAAGAAGTTTTGAAGCAGCGGGTTCAGACCTCGCCCGTCGGGTGGTACCACGCCCAGATTCGGGTCCGACATTGAGGAGAGGAAGGGCGGCGCCTCGAAATTGAGCAGCACGAGAAAGAAGCCGCTCACCGCCATCAGTATGGCAGTGGCGTAGGCCATGAAGACATCGTTATCGTCCCGATGGAACCACATCGCTGCGCCGGAGTAGAGACTCAGCAAGAAGAGCCAAAAGAGCAACGATCCGGCATTGCCACCCCAGATAGCCGTGATGGTGTAGAAGAGGGGTTGTCCGATAGCCGTCTGTCGCACCACATAGGCAACGGAGAAATCCTGCGTGACCAGCAAGTATTCAAGGATGAAAAAAGCAGCAACCGAGAGAGCAATGACGCCCCACGCGGCCGTGCGGCCGCTTGCAACCAGTTCAGGTAACCTGCGGCGCGTGCCGGCCACAAGGGCTACGACGCTGTACACTGCCAGCGCCAACGCTCCTATCAGGAATAGCTGTCCAATCTCGGCCATGTCGCGATGGTCCCTCTTAAAAAGAGCCCACGCAGGGCGGGCTCACAATGTATCACAGTTCGACGCGTGCTAGTACTGTCCACCCTCGATATGATCCGCCGGTAGCGCCTCACCGTTTGCCTGAGCCTCCTCGTACTTGGAAGGACACTTGACCAGGATCGTGTGCGCCGCAAGCGTACCGTCTGGGGTAACCGTTCCCTCGACGATGACACTCTCACTTTTCATAAAGAGATCGGGCATCGGCTCGTTGTAGACGACGGTGCGACGCGCGCCACTCTCGGGGTTGACCAGATCGAAGGTCAGGGAGATGGCACGGGGATCGTAATCCACACTCTCTTTGTCCACAACAGCATTTACCCGCACGCCCCGATCCACAACGGTACTGTCCCGCGCAGCCAACTCATCTAGTGTAAGATAGTAGTTCCCGCCACTACGGATGCCATTGAAAATGAGCAGAGCAATAGCCACGACGATGAGCACGCCGCCTGCGAGAAACTTCGCTTTCCCGGTGGATGAGGTACGTTTGGGTTCTGGGATAGTTCGCATGGGTGACCTCCAATTGCCACGAATTATAGCACACGCCTCGGGAGCATTCAACGATGTTATCTTAGTTGAGGGGAATGCTCGCTGCAGTAGGCCGTCTTACACTGCTGATTGATGACAGATGTCACGTGCTTCTGATGACAGAAAGCGTTGGATCTCGATGCGATAGCCGTTCGGATCGCGCGCAAAAAAGTGATAGACGTCAAATTCCTGGTTGTACTCGGGCTCCCCGCTCACGATAGCCCGGTGGCTTCGCAGTCGGTCGTACCATCCATCCACATCGTCCGTGACGAGGGTAAGGATCAAGTCATCGTGGTTGATGCCTACCGCCTCGCGCTCGCAGAAACCGATGAAGCTCTGTCCGGCAACCCGGTAGATGCGACAATTTCCCTGATCGACCGCCATCTCCAATCCCAGTACTCGTTCGTACCACTCAGCGGTTCGCTGCAAATTGTCCGTGTAACAGAAGGTAATCTGCGAATCGAACGTCATCACTTCTCTGTCCTCAGCTCGGGCGGATGATGCTAGGCACGCATCTCGCACTACGGAATGGTAATCACCTGGCCTATACGGAGCTGATCCGCATTTAAGCCCGGGTTGACGGCGAGGATCCGCTCGATCGTCACCCCGAAGAGTTCGGCAATCGTATTGAGCTGGTCGCCTGCCCTCACCTGATAGGTACGTGTTGTGGACGCGGGAGCAGGGGAACTGCTCGAGGCATTACCGGTCGGAATAAGGATCTCCTGACCGATCCGAAGGTTGTCTGCGTTTAGCCCCGGATTGGCCGCAGCAATCTGCTCGATGGTAACGCCATATCCCTGTGCGATGCTACCCAAGCGATCGCCCGCTTTCACGGTGTAGGTCTCTGTCTCGGCAGGAGTAGCCGTCGCGGTCGGTTCTGGCGTCGCCGTCGGCTGAACGGTGTTCGTGGCTCTGGGCGTTGGCGTCTGCGTCGGTCTTGCTGTTGCAGTTGGCTCTGATGCCGCAACTGGTTCAGCCTCCCGCTCCGGCTCCTCTGTCGGCTTCACCGTCAATTCGCCGCTTTCTAACTCCTCAGGGCTGATTGCCTCTACCTCCAGCAGCCTTGTTTCCTCCGTCAGCGGCTCCTCTTCGTCGGCAAGGGGAGTACTCACTGTCGAAGGTTCCCTGCTCAATTGTGCGAAGGCCAACGTTCCGACAATGAGCGCTGTTGCACTCATGGCCAGTAAGTCCACGAAGAAAGAGGCTTCCCGCTGCCAATCTTCCCCGCTTTTGTACTTTTGCCATAGCAGCGCTGCTAGGCCAAGAATGATGGCAAGTCCAACAATATAAAAAGACATAATCTGCTCCAGTGAAAGGATGCGGAGCGGATTATAGGGCGCTTTGCCTCAGGCACCAAAGCACACGCTCCGTGGCATCCGCGGGCCGGTAATGGGCAAAGAGGCGGAGGAGAGTGTAGTAAGGATTGGTTGAAAAATCTTCCAAATATTCCGATAACGCGTGCACGCAAGTTGCTTCTACGGCGGGGAGGGATTGGCTCAAGCTGGATTGTTAGTTTATGGAACAGGGGTACAACGCATGCCAAATAAGTCAGGCGAACAGCAGAAGGAGCAGACTCTCCCGCCGCAGCATCAGGAGGAACAGCCAGGGCGCGAGTATAAGATGGAGCCGCAGCCCGAGACCATTGAGCGCCAGTACGAGGGTAGCGGCAAGCTGCGCGACAAGGTAGCACTTATTACAGGCGGCGATAGTGGAATCGGGCGCGCCGTGGCGGTCCACTTTGCTAGAGAGGGCGCGGATGTGGCGGTGGTTTATCTGGAAGAGGATCGAGATGCTGAGAAGACGAAGCAACTCGTGGAGGAGGAAGGCCGGCGCTGTTTGCTGATCAAGGGGGATATCGGCGATGAGTCATTCTGCCAGGAGGCAGTGCAGAAGACGGTAGATGAATTCGGACAGCTCGATATTCTCGTCAACAACGCTGCCGAGCAGCACCCAAAGGACAGGATCGAGGAGATAAGTCAGGAGCAGTTGGAGCGAACCTTCCGGACCAATATCTTCTCGATGTTCTATCTAACAAAAGCTGCTATGAAGCATCTGAAGGAGGGCAGTGCTATCGTCAACAGCACCTCCGTCACCGCTTATCGTGGCAGCCCGCACCTGCTCGACTATGCCTCGACCAAGGGCGCGATCGTCGCATTCACGCGCTCGTTGTCTGGCCAACTGGCAGCGAAGGGTATTCGCGTCAATGCTGTTGCACCGGGCCCTATCTGGACACCCTTGATCCCCGCCACTTTCTCGGCGGAGGAAGTCAAGACCTTCGGCTCTGATGTGCCGCTCGGGCGACCGGGCCAACCTGAAGAGGTTGCTCCAAGTTATGTCTTTCTTGCTTCCGATGATTCCTCGTACATGACGGGGCAGGTACTGCACCCGAATGGCGGAGAGATTGTCGGCGGCTGAGTTTTGCGTAAAATTAAGTACAGAAGTACTCATAGATTGAGTACTTCTGTACCTTGCGGGAGGTACCGATCTCGGGTTATTATGGTGGTGTGCTACTCCTTTTCAGGTTAGCACGTCCGGCGCCTTGCCATAGGTCCGAGGCCCGAAAGTACTTCTGGGGGGAGGTCTTTCGGGCCTCTCCTTTTGTGCGATAACCTACTTTTCATCACAGCTTCATCACGGAGGTTTTGTAGTGACAGCACAGTTCGAATGGGAATACCGAACCGTTACGTTAAAGGTTTCGGAGGCGGCGATCAACGCGGTTATTTCGGAAGGTTGGCAGTATGTAGGCCTGAAACCCCTTCCACCAGGGGAGGGTAGCCGAACAAGTACGATGGCAGAGGTCATATTCAAGCGGCCCATGCTTGAGCAGATCTAGCTGACAACGCGTACCCAACAGGATCAAGTATTGCGGCTCTGGGTTGGTGACCACCGACCTAGGGCCGCTTGATTTTTCATTGCTCGTGAGCTGTCCCAAAATGAAAGCCATGCAGAACCATGAGCTTTTCGGAAATGGGAGATTGGAGACTGGAGACTGAAGACTACTTGGCAGCCAAATCTCCAATCTCTAGTCTCTAATCTCGTTCACGATGCCCGAACAACTCCTCCGCTGCCTGCTTGGTCAATAGGGTGGCGATATATCATGCGGCGTTTTGAAAGGATATGCTTTTGAGCGATGTAACAGAGCTGCGTCGTGCTGCGGAGCGCATTGAGGAAAACGTTGGGCGCGTGATTGTGGGTAAGAAGGAAGTGGTGGAGTTGTTGCTGGTGGCGCTGCTGACCGAGGGACATGTGCTGTTGGAGGATGTCCCAGGAACCGGCAAGACGACGATGGCGCGCGCGCTGGCCGCGAGTCTAGGTGCTTCCTTCCGGCGCATCCAGTTCACGCCCGACCTCCTCCCTTCTGATGTGACTGGCCTCTACGTCTACAATCAGCGGGATCAGGAGTTCTACTTCCGCCCCGGTCCGATTCTGGCTAACATCGTTCTGGCCGACGAGATCAACCGCGCGACGCCGCGCACGCAGTCGGCGCTCCTCGAAGCCATGGCCGAGCGCCAGGTGACGGTCGACGGCGTGACGCACCATTTGCCCGAGCCCTTCCTGGTGCTCGCCACCGAGAACCCGGTGGAGTTCGAGGGGACCTTCCCGCTGCCCGAGGCGCAGCTGGATCGCTTCCTCTTACAGCTCGCGGTGGGCTACCCCGAGTGGGATGACGAGGCGCGGATGCTCCGCACGGTCTCTGGCCGCCATCCCATCGAGACGCTCCGGCCTGTTGCCGCGGGGGAATCGCTGCCTGAGCTCCAGCGCATGGTCGACGGCGTACACGTGGCCGACTCGGTCGTGGCGTATATCCTGCGCCTGGTCACCGCCACCCGCGCGCATTTCGACGTCCAGCTTGGCGCCAGTCCGCGCGCCAGCCTCGCGC
>JALZCF010000001.1 GCA_030863245.1 Chloroflexota bacterium | reverse complement strand
CGCCTGCACCATCCCCCGCGTTGATGAGGGGCACCGGCGAGTACTCAGCCGCCTTCTGGGCCGAGCCGATCTCTGGGTGGCGTAGCACGATGCAATCCGCGTACTGTCCGAGGGTCCGCACGGTATCCGCCAGCGATTCCCCTTTCGATACACTGGAGAACTGTACGCCCTGCGTGATGGGAATGACCGAGCCTCCAAGTCGCTCCATCGCCGCGATAAAAGACGCGGAGGTACGTGTCGAGGGCTCGTAGAAGACCGCTGCCATGACCTTGTGTTTCAGCAGATCGAAGCCACCACTCGACCCAACGACCTCCCGCATGCGCTCCGCCAGAGCCATGATGTAACTCAGCCCCTCACGGTCAAACTGCCCGACGCGCAGGATATCCTGCCCCTTGAAGCCATTGTGGCCAGGCAGATCGTTGAAAATACTCTCAATCGTATATGCCATAGTTACCCCTCGTTATTCCTACTACCCAATCTCGGGATGCGGATGTTCCGTCCACTTCCTGGTTCTGCAAGCACTACCCCATCCTCATAAGCCGTGGTGTCTCGCACGACAGTACGAAGGATACGTGCGCCGACCACCTCGCCCGCAAAGGGAGACCAGTCGGGGCGGGTGTGCCAGCCACACTCGGGGAGCGTCCAGAGCCCACCCGTTTCAACCTCGACATAGGTCTGTGGTTGCTCCGGCAGATGGAAAAGACGGCGCGGGTTGGTGGAAGTGAGCGCGACGACCTGCTCCAGTGTGAGGCGTGTGGCCTGCACAGCGTTCATCAATAGAGGAAGCGTGGTTTCCAGGCCTGGCACGCCGGGCGGAGGCTGCTCACTCTCTTTCTCCTCTCGTAGATGGGGCGCGTGATCCGTTGCGATGCAGTCAACTACGCCTGCGCGCAGGGCATCCCATAGCGCCTTGCGGTCGCCCTCAGTCGCTAGCCGAGGTCGCATGTCGCCATAGGGCCCGAGGCGCGGCAGATCTTTCTCATCCAACCAAAGGTGGTGCGGCGTAACCTCGCAGCTCACCTTCAGCCCTCGCTCCTTCGCAGCCCGGATGGCAACGATCTCCGCACCACGCGAAACGTGCGCGAAGTGAACATGTTTATCGTACTGCGCCGCCAGCGCGATGCACGCGGGCACGAACAGCTCCTCCGCGTGCACCACAATCGGGCCGGGCCCGCGCCACGAGCGAAAGTGATCCTGCATCGTCAACAACGAGTCGACCTGCAGTGGGCCGAAGGTATCGTTCACGTAAATCTTCAGCCCTGCCGCTCGGTCCTGTAGCCATGGGTCGAGGGGGGCGTTGTGGTCGGTCGCCCCGAGGTAGAGAGCATAGTCGCAACGCGCCGTTTCCCGTGCTCGTGCCTCCGCAAGCTCGAAAACCTCCTCGCTCACGATGGGCGGCGAGGTGTTCGGCATGGCTAGTACCTGCGTGACGCCGCCGGCTAGGGCCGCCGCGGTGCCACTAGCAAAATCCTCCTTGTGTTCCCCACCGGGCACTCTCATGTGGACATGTACGTCTACGAGGCCAGGTAGCCGAGTCACCGTCATGCTTGCTCCATTCACCATCCACTGTCCACGGTCCGGCGCATCCTGTTTGTCCTACTTCCGTTAGAACTCGCATCTGGGACCGTCGACCGTCTGCAGACAAAAAAAAGAGGCGAATCGCCGCCGCGATTGCCTCGAAACCAACATCGATCCTTTCACCTTCCAACGAAGATGAAGCATCATCTGTCGGTTTACCCTTCGATACTGTTCACCCACACGCTGCATAAAAAAATCCGGTCGTCTTCACGTTCCGGATTGTTAAGGTAGCATGATTCACGGTTCAGGGCAAATGAGTCCCGGCCATCACGCCTGAAATCGCTCCACAGGATGACCGTAGCAAACACGGAGGGACGTAGGACGCGCCCCTCCTTCATCACTTGACTGTTACTATCGACCCCTAGACAAGGCTTACGCTTTGTCCTTGTCCTTATCGATGAGGCCCTGTGCCTTGGCTTCCTCTTCGGCAGTCTTCCTGGCCTCCTCAGCAGCCGCGCGGATCGCATCTCCGGCGTCCTCTGCCACACCCTTTGAGGCACCCTTCGCCATCTGATCTTCCATCTCGAGCCGTGCAGAGGTCGCCGCGTCACTTACGATACGTCCCGCCTTTTTCACGGTATCCGTGACGCCGCCCTCGGTCAGCTCCTCCGATTTGGCTTCCTCCTTAGCAGTCTGTGTAGCCTCTCGAGCCGCGGAGCGAAGAGCCTCTCCACTCTGCTGTGTCGCTCCTTTGGTGGCGCTCCCCGCCAGCTGATTCTCCAGCTCAACCCGGGCGGCCTTGGCGCTCTCTTCCGCCACGCGCTGCACCTTCTCTATGGTATCCTGCGCCCTCGTTTGGGCCTCCTGCAACGTCTCGTCCGCTCTCTCCCTGGCCTGCTGCATCAACTCCTCACGTGTCGGGCCGAAGACTTCATCTTCATAACGCGTCTCAGGGATGGCCGCGCCGATGGCGGCGCCAAAGGCAAGCGCGATCGCACCTACCGCGAGCGGGTTGTCCTCCATCATCTGCTCAAGGCGACTCGGCTGTATGTAGGAGCGCATCTCGCTAGCGCGCTCGCGTGCCTCGTCGGTCACCCGCTCCGCTCGTTCTCGCGCCTCGTCCACGAGGTCCGTGGCGCGATCCTGTACATCACGTGTCGCATGTCGCGCTTCGTCGGCTAGCTGGGTCGCGCGGTCCTGGACCTCCTGGCCCAGGTCCTCGGCCCGATCCCACATCTCGCCGGCACGCTCCTGCGCCTCGCGGCTTGCCCGCCCTGCACGGGCTCGTGCCTCACCCACATACTCGCGATCCCACTCTCGCTCGCGTTGGTAGGTCCCTACACCACTCCGGTAGCGTCTGCGGGAGCGGCTCGGTTGCCGGCCACGGCCCTCCATGAAAAGCCAGCCGAGACCCAACGCGGCCAAGGCGGCAGGAAGTGGGCCGACCGGGACCCGTTCGGACAGGTTCTCCATGAAGCCCTGGTCCTCCTCGAAATCGCGGGTGCCATGCCAGAAGCCGCGCTCCTCGCCACGTGTGGCGTACTCTCTACGGTACGCACCGTCGCGTGATTTTCGAGCGGCGTATTGGGGCCTCCGCTCGGTACCTCCCTGATTCTCCAAGAGCAGCCAGCCGAGGCCGGCCGCCGCCAAGGCGGTGGGGACGGGATTTCGTGTGATCAGATCCATCATTGAGTTACCTACTTCCATAGCAGTATCCTGTGCTTCGTGCGCGATCGTCTCAGCGCGCCCAATGGTTTGATCATGCGCCGTGTCCATCGCACTCTGGGTTGCCTCGCGCGCCGTCTGGATCACCTGCTCCTTCGCCTGCTCTGCCGCGTCCTTGACAGTTTCGACAGCCTGCTCTTTGAGGCGATCCGGGTCGAGTTTGCGCTGGATCGCATCCAACGTCTCGCTCATCTCGGCGCGCGTTTCTTCGATCTGTTCTTCCAATTCTTCCGGCCGATCCGCGCCGGTGTTAGTCATACCTGTTTCTGCAGCCACTCTTTGTCCTCCTTCAATGATTCAACGGTTTCATCTGGTACGTACTGGATCTGCTTGAGATTGTTGTATCCTTGGTATGCCAGATAGGCACCGATAGCCGCTACGATCAGACCGACGATAAGGGCCGACAACCACAGGCTGTTGAGCCACAAAGCAAGCCCAACGATGAGCGCCGCAAGGAGGGCCAGGAAACCTGCGTAGGCTATCGCACCACCGACAGCTAGATAACCAACATTCTTTCCAACCTGGGTTGCCACGTCCGACAACTCCATCTTTGCCAGCCTGACTTCCTGGCGTACGAGAGTTGTCGCCTCGCGCGACAACTCTGAAAAGAGTTCGCCGAGCGAGCGCTCCTCGTCCACGGCGGCGGACGTATCGTAGATGGCGACGTCGTCCGTCGGTGCCCCGCCCTCCGGCGTA
>JALZCF010000654.1 GCA_030863245.1 Chloroflexota bacterium | reverse complement strand
GGTTACCAGAACCTGCTAAAGCTGTGTAGTGTGGCCCAGTTGGAGGGGTTTTACGGCAAGCCCCGCATTGACAGAGAGACGCTCGCCGCCCATTCGGAGGGCATCATCGCGACAACGGGCTGCCTCGCGGCGGAGGTGCCACGCACATTAGTAAATCAGGGTGAGAAGGCGGCCTATGACCGGTTGAAGTGGTACCTTGACGTGTTCGGGAGTGACCGTTTTTTCCTGGAACTGCAGCCCCACGATATTCCTGAACTGAAGCAGGTGAATGATGTCCTGCTTCGATGGACCAAGAAGTATGGGGTTGGGCTGGTTGCGACGAACGATGTGCACTATGTTCGCAAGGAGGATGCCAACCCCCACGATGTGTTACTCTGCATCCAGACGCACGAGAGCCTCTCGAACCCGAGTCGACTGCGCCTCACACCAGACGGTTCCTACTACATTTCCTCTTATGAAGAGATGGTGGCCGTCTTCGGTGATTATCCTGAAGCGCTGAGCAACACCTTGTACATTGCAGAAATGTGTGAGGTGGACCTGGATAATAAGGGTTACCGCTTACCGGAGTTCCCCGTACCAGAAGGCTACGATGCGCAGAGTTACCTACGGATGCTGGTCGAGAGGGGGCTGGTGGAGCGCTACGGTGAGGAGCGTGCAAAGCACGATCACGTCTTGCGAGAGCGTGTGGAGCGTGAGTTGGGCATCATCCACAATATGGGGTTCGACACCTACTTCCTCATTGTGTGGGACCTTTGTAAGTTTGCGGCCGACTCGGACATTTGGTGGAACGTCCGGGGGTCAGGCGCGGGCTCGCTGGTGGCGTACACGTTGCGCATCACGAACATTGACCCCATCAAGAACGATCTGATTTTCGAACGCTTCTTGAATCCCGCCCGCGTCTCCATGCCGGATATCGATATCGACTTCCCGGACGATCGACGGGCTGACATGATCGAGTACGCGGTACGCAAGTACGGTGAGGACAAGTGCGCTGCCATCATCACCTTTGGAACGTTGGGGGCACGTGCTGCGGTCCGCGATGTGGGACGTGTGCTGGAGGTTCCACTTTCTGAGGTGGATCGCGTGGCGCGGATGGTACCGAACGTGCCAGGCAAGCCAGTACGACTGGATGCACTGCTCTTTGATGAGGAGACGGCCGAGGAGTGGCCCACCGAGGCGACCGACATCCGTGAGGCCTACAAGCAGGATCCCACTGTCCAGGAACTGCTCGATATGGCGATCAAGCTGGAGGGGCAGACGCGACACGCGTCGACTCACGCGGCGGGAGTCGTCATCTCCGACCGACCGATTGTGGAGTATGCGCCACTCCACCGTCCGACGAAGGGCAACGACAGCGGGCCGATCCAGCAGGTCGTGCAGTTCGACATGAATATCGTGGAAAGCATCGGCCTGCTCAAGGTGGACTTCCTGGGGCTGGCCACGATCTCCATCATGCGGCGGGCCTGTGAGCTGATCGAAAAGCGGCGCGGGTGCAAGCTCGATCTGAACACCATCCCCTACGAGCGTTGTCTTGAAGATCCAGAACGTGATGCTGACGTGATGAAAGCATATCAGCTGCTACAGGCAGGTCACACTGTGGGAGTCTTCCAGGTAGAAGGTGCGGGCCTGCGTCGCACCCTCCAAGAGATGCGACCCGATCAGTTCGAGCATATCATCGCGGCCATCTCTCTCTATCGGCCGGGACCGATGGAGTATATTCCTTCCTATATTCGTAGGATGCATGGCGAGGAAGAAGTCGAATATCACCATCCTGCCCTCAAGCCCATCCTGGAGAACACCTACGCGATCATCGTCTATCAGGAACAGATCATGCGCATTGCCTCCGATCTGGCCGGCTATAGTCCCGGCGAGGCGGACCTGATGCGCCGCGCGGTCTCCAAGAAGAAGGCGAAGGAGATCGAGAAGCACAAGAAGATATTTGTCGAGGGTGCAGTCGGGAATGGAATTCCTCAGAAGGTGGCCGAGGACATCTACGGCGATATCGAATTCTTTGCCAGGTACGGATTCAATAAGTGTATCGTCGGGAATACTGAAGTAGTCGATGCTGCGACGGGACGCCTAGTAAAGATCGAAGATTTGCATGATGGTGAAGCTCGGCTTGATGAGACACTAACGTGTAACATTGACGATTTAACACTGCAATCAGGCCGGGTATTGCATGTGATGGATAACGGAGTTAGGCCCGTCTTCAAGCTTGCCACTGCGCTAGGGCGAACCATTGAAGCAACCCTCAATCATCCCTTCTACACCTTCGATGGTTGGCGACTGTTAGAGGAGCTTGAAGAGGGTGCTCTGGTTGCGGTACCTCGCCAGATTCCAGTTGAGGGAAAGGTCGAGTGGCCAGAGCACGAAGTCATCGTGTTAGGGCATCTATTAGCAGAGGGCAACCTGTGTCATCCCCACTCCGTCTATTTCTATAGCCAAGACTCTCAGCAACGCGATGACTTCATTCAAGCTGCCGAAAGATTCGACAATGTGCGTTGCACGGTTTCACTACATCGCGCAACCTATTCGGTATATGCAGCACGCATGGATCGTAAGGTGCCACCCGGTATCGTGCCCTGGGCGAAGGCGTTAGGCATCTGGGGCAAGAGTGCTAGGGACAAAGAGATTCCGGCAGAGGCGTTTGAGTTGACAAACCGCCAGCTTGGGTTGCTCCTCAGCCGCATGTGGGAGGGCGATGGGCACATCAACCTACAAGGCCGCAGTCTCTACTATGCGACCGCCTCCGAGCGAATGGCGCGCCAGATGCAGCACTTACTTCTGCGCTTCGGGATTATCAGTCGTCTACGTACAGTGGAGTTCCCGTATAAAGACGGACGGATTGGTTACCAACTATTCATCACAGGAAATGAGAATATTGTTACCTTTGCCGAACAGATAGGATGTCACTTTCTGAGCGAGGAGCGCCAGCAAGCATTGGAAGGGCTTTGCCTGGATGAACTGCTCACGTCCAGTACAAAGGACGTTGTGCCGCTCGGCGTCAAAGAGTTGGTGCGCGGGGCCAAAGAACGCGCCGATGTTTCCTGGATTCAAATGAATGTGGAGTGCGGTGTTGCGCAGCGCGAGTTTTATCCAACGGGGACGGCGAGCAAGGCGGGTTTCCATCGCCAGACAATTGGTCGCCTTGCGGATTACTTCGGTGATCCCGACCTCCGTCGGTACGCAGAGAGCGACGTTTACTGGGACCATGTTGTTAGCGTCGAATACGTTGGGGAGAGGCAGACATATGACCTAGAGGTGCCAGGCACGCGTAACTTCATCGCCAACGACATCCTCGTCCACAATAGCCATGCCGCCGATTATGCTGTTATTACCGTCCAGACCGCCTACCTCAAAGCACACTACCCAGTCGAGTACATGTGTGCACTGCTTGAGATCGAGTTCGATGATTCGGCGAAGGTACCAGTATTTATCAATGAGTGCCGCCGTCTGGGCATCGATGTACTGCCACCCGATATCAACGCGAGTGGGGCAAAGTTCACCATCGAGGAGAACCCGGAGAAGGCGGATCTGCCCGAGGATGATTACCGACGTTGGGCGATCCGTGTCGGACTGGGCGCGATCAAGAATGTGGGGCTCGGCGCGGTAGAGGCGATTCTGGCGGAGCGAGAGGCGAATGGGCCGTTCAAGTCACTCGACGATTTTTGTGAGCGCGTGGACCTGCGTTACTTGAACCGACGTGTCATCGAATGTATGGCAAAGGTAGGTTGTTTCGACGAGCTGGTACGACCGGTGGCACCGGAAGCGCCGCGGGAGACAGTCGTGGCGGTGATTGACCGCATGATGGGTGTGAGTGGACAGATTCACGAGGCGGCGGAGGTCGGGCAGCTGTCGATGTTCGATATGATGGCAGCGAGTAATCCCCAGGTGGTACGAAGCTCGGTGCTACGCCCTTTGCCTGACGTTGGTCACGTCATCCCGAAACAGAGGTTGCTCGACGAGAAGGAACTACTGGGAGTCTACATTTCCGAGCATCCGCTCCAGCAAGTGGCCGAGGAGGTGGGCCGAAGCATTACCTGCTTCTGCGGCGAGATCTCCTATGATCAGGTAGGGCAGAGCGTGGTCATCGCCGGCCTTCTCTCTGGAGTCCGCGTCATCACCACCAAGAAGGGTGACCGTATGGCCTTTGTCAAACTGGAGGACCTGCAGGGGACGGTCGAGGTGGTGGTCTTTCCACGCACCTATGAGCAGGCACAAGCGATCCTGGAGGAGGACAACATCCTGCTGGTGCGTGGCAGGGTTGAATCCCGTAATGACCGGATGAGCGTGCTTGCCGACGAGGTGCGGCTGTACGAGGCGAACGCGACCATGCCGGGGGAAGAAGGAACTGAGGTGGTTCAGGTCGAGGAGAGCTCGCTGCTGGATGGAATGCAGTACCATGTGACGATCACGATGCGGCGTACAGAGGATGCGAATCATGATGTGACACGCTTGCAGCGGGTGCTGGAGGCGCTACAACTATTTCCGGGCGAGGACCGTATCTCTCTCCGCTGCGTTCGCGACGATGGGAAAATCATTCTTCTGGACTTCCCCAAGCTCTCAACCAACTGGAACGCGCAGTTACGTGAGATGCTGGCTGTTCAGGATATGGACGTTGATGTGAAGGACCTGACGCCGGATCGTCGGCAGAGCTATCGAAAGAGCGCGTGATAGTTCATCGACACGAATCGAGCGAATAAGAGGCCAACGTTGGAGTTGGCCTCTTTTTTGCTTGATATGGGGAGCGAGCGAACGTGTGCTGGAAGCGATCCTGCTCGCACCACTCCGGCAGGAGCAAAGGCTCTCTTTTGCCATCCGACGCCTATCTAGAGGATCACTATGGCCCCACTGGATCCTGAAAAACTGAGACGGATTGCTGTACTGACAGGGGGAGGGGACGCCCCCGGCATGAATGCCTGCGTGCGTGCCGTTGTCCGCACCGCACTCGCGTACGACGTGGATGTTTTCGGCGTCCGGCGTGCCTACGCCGGACTCGTGGCAGGCGATATGGATCGTCTAGGGGCACGGGATGTGGGCGGCATCATCCATCAAGGTGGGACGGTGCTCCAGACCGCACGTCTGCCGGAGTTCAAAGAGCTTACCATGCAACGGGAGGCTCTACGTCGCCTCAATGCCAATCGAATTGATGCCCTCATCGTGATTGGCGGCGATGGCTCCTTGAGTGGTGCACTGGCGTTGCACAGGCTAGGCTTTCCTATCGTCGGGGTCCCCGCAAGCATCGATAATGATATTTGGGGCACGAACATGTCGATCGGCGTCGACACCGCCATCAATACCATTCTCGATGCGATCGACAAGGTCCGCGATACCGCCTCTAGCCACCAGCGTGCCTTCCTGATTGAGACGATGGGGCGCGATTGTGGCTATCTCGCGCTGATGTCGGGTATCAGTGGTGGGGCAGAGGTGATTCTCATTCCGGAGCAGTCTATCCCGTTGGAAGAGGTTGCAGAGCGAGTAGAGCAGGCGTACATCCGTGGTAAGACCCACGCGATCATTGTTAACTCGGAGGGCTCAGAGCACGACTCAAGGGACATCGCCGACTATCTCAACGAACAGAGGACGGGCTTTGACGTACGCGTGACAATTCTCGGCCATGTGCAGCGTGGCGGTCGCCCCTCAGGATTCGATCGCCTATTGGCCACCCGCTTCGGTAACAGTGCTGTGAAGTGTCTCCTCGCGGGGGAGGCTGGTATCATGGTTGGTCTGAGTGGACGTGAAATCCACGCGGTCCCCTTAGAAGAGGTGGTTTCGCGGGAGCGCCAGGCCAACCTGCATTACTATGAGCTGACACGGATGCTGGCTCAGTAGATTTACAGAGGACGTTTAGCAGGGGTGCCCGGACGACGCGGGAAGGCGGTGGGCGTTGCTTTTCTCTTCTCGACGATAACCAGCGTACGCGTCTCGTCGCTGAGGCCAGGAATCGTAATCTCTTCCACTGCCAGGAGCTTGCCACCCAGTTGCCCAAGCGCATTGCGGGATTTCTCTACCTCTTCCTCGACGCGCGGTCCCTTCTGGGCCACCCAGACTCCCCCTGGGCGGACGAAAGGTAGGCAGTACTCAGCTAATACGGGCAGTTCGGCAACGGCACGTGCGACCGCTGCATCATACTGCTCACGATGAGCGGGCATCTGTCCCGCCTCCTCTGCTCGTCCCCAGATAGGTTGGACGTTTGAGAGCTCTAGCTCCTGGATCACCAGTGATAGGAAGTCTACCTTCTTCCGGGTCGCCTCCAGGAGTGTCACTTGCCATGAAGGGCGCATGATCGCGAGTGCCATGCCCGGAAAACCAGCACCTGTGCCCACGTCGATCACCGAGAATGTCTCGTCTGCCACCCCATCGAGAGCTGCAAGTACGGAGAGTGAGTCGAGGAAGTGCCGCACCACGATGCCTTCCGGATCCGTAATTGCTGTCAGGTTGATACGTTCGTTCCACTCTCTGAGTAGATCGATGTACCGCTCGAATTGTTCCAACTGAAGTGTGGTGGGTGGATTGCGCAGCACATCGAGCCAGCTGGCAGTTAGTTCTTTCAAGAGGGAGCGTGGCATATTGAACTCCTAGCAAAGTAGTGGTAAGGTTGTCCCAGCTTTTTGATACTTCGCGGAGACTAATGAGATGACACCAGATGAAAAAGAGGCACGGCGCAACTTCATTCGATATGGCCTTTTTGTGGTAGTGGTAATCGCCCTAGTTGTCACTCCAACCGTCCTCTACCTGGCCGCCGCAGCCGCGGTCGATATCGTGTGGCAAACGCTTATAGTTGTAGCCATTGTAGCCATTGTAGTCTACCTGGTCTATCTGCTCTATGAGCGATTTCTAGAAAACCAGTAACCTCTCACTACCACCCTTGCCCATCCTATGGAAGCG
>JALZCF010000306.1 GCA_030863245.1 Chloroflexota bacterium | reverse complement strand
GCCGTGCAGTTCGCGATGCTCGCCCTCCTCGGGGTCGTCTTCTTTAGTGGCTTCGCCATGCCACTCGACTCGCTACGTGGTCCGGCCCTGTTTATCTCCTACTCCCTGCCGGCAACCTACGGCGTCCAGCTCTTTCGCGACGTCATGCTGCGCGGCAAGCCCGGGAGCGACGAGTTGTTGTTGGTCCTGAGTGGGATGGCCGTATTGTTCTTTGTGATCTGTCTGGGGCTCCTCCATTGGCGCACGCGCCCGAAGTGAAGAATGGGATGATATGTTACAGCACGATTCTCCAAGTGAGAGCATCCTATAGTTTGAATTCGAGTCTGACTGCTTCCATTCCCTTTGCTGGTACCTGACTTGCAGGAAGAGGTAAAATCCGCAGGCAACCAAGCACGTCAATCCTGCACCTAATGAGTCTTGACGTCCAAGAGCGGTAGTGTTGGAAGCTCCCACAGCTCCCGCGACAGCTAAGAAAAGGAATCGCGTGTGAAAGAACGATCCGGCCGAATAGCGATTATCAGTCTCCTGCTCGTGGCGTTGATGCTCCTCTCCTGTGCGTCAGGCGCGGTACTCACCGCTGCCGCAGGGCCCGTCCTGGCGGAGTGGGGCGTGGGAATACCAAGGTGGGTGCCGACTGGCGCGCCGTCGGAGGAGGTTGCCGAGACCTTCCGGCCATTCTGGGAAGCATGGACAATTGTTGAGCAGAACTACGTCGATCCCACCCAGATCGAGCCGGAGGAAATGACCTATGGCGCCATCCGCGGCATGCTCGATTCACTCGGCGACATCGGCCACACTCGCTTCCTCACGCCAGAGGAGCGACGACTTCATGCCACCCAGATCGAGGGAGAATTCGCGGGAATCGGCGCTGAGGTCGGCGAGCGCGATGGGCGCATCATGATCGTCGCGCCGCTCGAAGACTCTCCCGCCGAGGCAGCTGGCATCCGCGCAGGGGATGTGATCCTCGAGATCGATGGGCAATCGACCGAGAACATGACTATATCTGAGGCCGTCCTGCTCGTAAGGGGGGAGCCCGGTACAGAGGTTACACTCACAATCCTCCATCCAGACGCGACTGAGGCGGAGGAGATCACTATCACACGGCAGAGTATCGAGCTGCCCGCTGCGCGTTGGACGATGTTGCCGGGCAACGTTGCCTATATCCGCATGAATCAGTTTTCCGCCAACCTCCACGATACGTTGATAACGATCCTGGAAGAAGCCGAAGCGCAGGGTGCCGAACGTTACCTGGTGGACGTGCGCAACAACCCGGGCGGCCTGGTGACGCAGGTCGTCGCGGTAACGAGCGAGTTTCTAGAGGAAGGCATCGTCTTTATCGAACGGACGCGCGACGAGCAGGAGGTTACTCGTGTCACGGGCGATGCAATGGTGCCCGACGCCCCGCTGGTGGTGCTTGCGAACGAGGGCAGTGCTAGTGCGGCGGAGATCTTCGCAGGCGCTCTGAAAGATCAGGATCGTGCTCTGGTGGTCGGCCAGCGCACCTTCGGAACCGGTACCGTTCTAAACAGCTTTGTCCTCTCGGATGGTTCGGCCCTCCTCCTCGGCGTGGCGGAATGGTTGACGCCGAGCGGCGAACTCATCAAGTTGAACGGTGTCGAGCCGAACGTACAGGTAGAACTACCGCCGGAGGTCTTTCCAGTCTCGCCGGGTCAGGTAGAAGGGCTCAGCGCCTCGGAGCTATTGGAACTACCGGACACGCAGTTTGTCGAAGGATATGAACTGTTGTTGGAAGAGTAAGAAATGGAGCCACGAAGTGAGGGCAAACGCGAGGACACCATAGCCGAGGTGGAGAGACCTTTCCTGCGCCGCGTACTGGTTAGCGCAGGCGTTGTGCTACTGCTGGCAGCAATATTATGGGTTGCATGGTCAGCATCATCCATTCTCCTGCTCGCCTTCGCAGGCGTGCTGGTGGCAATCCTGTTACGCGCGCTAGGCGACGTAGTCAGCGCGCACACGCCATTGTCCGAGAGATTATCGGTCGTCGTCGTTACGTTGACGATTGTGGCTGTCACGGTGCTTGTGGTATGGCTGAGTGCGCCCAGTGTCATGCGGGAAGTGGAACAACTCGCGCAGGAGATCCCACGATCGGTAGAACGTGTCCAATCGCGCCTGAATGGGACTGTCTGGGGACAACGCCTACTCGATCAGGTGCCACAACGCCTGGAGCCGGGTGTTAGCCGCAACGGGCTCTTCACGCAACTCACCGGCACCGCCTCGACCGCGCTTGGCGCGCTCACCGATCTCGTCCTCATATTGGGTATCGGGTTCTACTTCGCTCTCCAGCCCGACCCCTACCTGGATGGTATCATCCGACTCGTGCCGCCCAGCAAGCGCGATCGGGCACGTGAGGTCCTGTACGCTATCGGCTACACGCTCAAGCGTTGGGTAGTTGGCAGGGGCACAGCGATCCTCATCAATAGCGCCCTGACTGCGCTCGGCCTATGGCTTATTGGGATGCCCCTGATCCTCCTCCTAGTGACCTGGGAAGCACTCATGCTGCTCGTACCCTTTGTCGGCACGCTTCTGGGTGCCATCCCTGCCCTACTTGTTGCTTTCACAATTAGCACAAACAAGCTACTCTGGGTCACGTTGCTCTATCTTGCCATCGAGTTTCTCGAAACGTATGTCGTCACTCCACTTGTCCAAGAACACGCTGTGGAGATGCCGCCCGCCCTGGTCATCATCGCGGCGGTGCTTCTAGCGTTTCTCTTTGGGCCTATTGGCGTGCTCGTTGCGACACCTGTCACTGCGACGTTGGTTGTACTGGTCAAGATGCTGTACGTCGAGGATGTATTGGGCGATGATTCGGTCGAGGCGCTTGGCGAGCAAGAGGCTAAGGAGAAGGGCCAAGAAGAGTTAAGGAAAGCGTTGGGAGGAACAGGCGAGGAGGAAGAGGAGGAGAAGGAAGAGGCGGGATGGTTATTCTAACCTAGCATCAAGAAGTGTACCGGGCAAGCTACGGAGAAAGTCAAGCGCCTCCTGCACGGTCGCCACCGGCACCACTTCGATCCGAGTCGCCACATCGCGTGCATCCTCGTAGTTTTCCACGGGCACCAGGAAGTATTCGGCGCCAGCGCGCTCGGCAGCCGCTACCTTCTGCTTGACGCCGCCGATCGGGCCGACGGTGCCGTCGAGTTCAATCGTGCCAGTCCCCGCAATCCGCCGCCCACCTGTCAAATCGGTTGGGGTGAGCAGATTGTACGTTGTGAGCGTGAACATGAGCCCCGCTGATGGGCCGCCGACGACTTTTTGTGGCTCGATCCGTACAGGAAATGGGAGATCGATGTCAAGCCCTACGCTCTGCACGGCGATTCCCAATCGAGGCGGTCCATCTGGCTCTGTGGGGGGTAACAGCGGTGTGGTGAGGCGCATCTCACGTCCCGCTCGCTCTACCAGCAACTCCACCTCGGCGCCCGTCTCCTGCTCCGCAACCAGCGCGATCAAGTCGTTCGCCGAACGGGTGGGCTCGTCGTTCAACTGTAGAATCAAATCCCCGGGTTGGAGAACGCCCTGCAGGGGACTCTCTGGCAGAATATCCACGACCTCGACCGCCACACTCGTGAGCTCCGCCTCGTAGCCCGCTAGCTGCAGCGCCACTACCACTGCCACACTCTCGCTCTCCTCCAGGAGGCGGAAGCTTTGTTGCACCACTTCACGAGGCGTCGTGCCCGGCGGCACAATGTACGTGGGCGGGACGATCGCGACGACGGGACTCAAGCGGCCGTACACCCACTGGCCCGCGGTGATAGGCGTCTGCGCAACCACAGTGGTGAGCAGAAATGTGCCATCGGGCTGGGAGTGGTATTCCGGCGGCACAGCGATCATTGGTTCGACGGGGACCGCTGTGCCGGGGAGGTAGAGCCCGTTCAGGGTCGGCAGCAGGCTTAGGGAAGCGGCGAGAAGCCCTACGATGACGAGGGCCGCGACCAACGTACCAAGGAGCGTTCCCCCTCGAGCGATGGGGCGAGCAGGCTGCGGACGGTCCCACACATACGTCGTCGGATGGCGCCACAAGGCTCGTAGTAGCAGGGTTGCGACTAGGATCGTACTGCTACCTGTTTGCAGACTAAAGCGCGCGGGCAACAGAATGAGAGCTATCCCCCAAAGGAAAAGGATCGCCACGACGAGGCGGCCCAACCACTTCCCCACGCTGCTCCCCCATTCGGGTCGCTCCGACAGGCCCCATATGATCCCACGAGCTAATCGCCCACCATCCAGGGGGAAGCCAGGGGCCAGATTCACGATTACCAGGATAGCATTGAAAAAGAGCACAAACAGCGTGCTCGCGTTGAGGTAAGGATGCAGCTGGCGGTCCCAGAGCAGATAGGCGATGACTGCCAGCATCAGGTTCATGAGCGGTCCAACAACTGCGACGAGCACCTCGTGGCGGGCAGTGGGTGCTGCGCTCCACACTTGTGTCGCATCACCGAAAGGATAGAGGGGGACAACCTCAGGAAGCGCGTTACCGACGCGCCTCGCGAAGAGGCTATGTGCCAGGACGTGAGCGATGAGGGACGCCGCTACCAGCAGCACTGTCATCAACGCGACGATCCAGGCGTCGCGTAAAAGGAGAAAGGGTGCAACGAGGGGAACATAAAGGGTGGCGATGCCCCAGAGCGCGAGGGGCAACATCACGACCCAACTCACCCCGAACGCAGCATGTGTTTGTCCGATCGGGATGATGATACCGTCTCGCCTCACGCCACTCCTCAATTACACTATGCGTCGGATTTCCAGAAAGACCTCCATCTGGAGTTATTAACCTGCGTATTTCTGCTAGACCTACTCTATCACTCTAACACTTCCACCTCAGTAGCAAGGATCACCGGTTTGCCATCCCATTCCTCGACAAACTCTTCGCCGAGTTCCTCATACACCTCCCCTACATCCTCAATGACGAATTGCGTGACCTCCCCGGTTACCAATACGCTATCACCCTCCTCTACCACATCGGCGCCATCCTCCGGCAAAACAACAGGCATCTCGTCGTCATCCAACATGGTCTCATTCGCAATAGTGAAGACCTGCTCTGTCACCACCACATTCACGTCGCCAGCCACCGTCACCGTCTGGCCAAGCCACTCAAAAGGATCGTCGGCCAGTTCCCCCAGGATATCCTCCTGCTCCCTTAAATCCTCCAATGATTCTGAGTCGAGATCCAGCTCCTCCTCATCTGATAGGGCCGCATCATCGACCACCGATATCTCGTCATCCAGCGGCTCGTCCACGGGCTCCTCCCCCTCACCGACGCACGCCATGAGGAGCAAGCTCAACAGGAGGAGCCCAACAAGAGACGAGGCGTTTCTACACAATTGTTTCACTTTCTCTCTCCACCTTATCACGTTGTTGGCTCTTTCAATTGAGCTAGCAAGTAAGAGACCAAACGCCCCTAAAACACACAGAGTATTGCATGATCGGAAGGTCTCCGTAGGCGGATTTGTCATTCTAGCGCAACATTAGACCATTCTCCAGTCTCCAATCTCATTCCGCATTCCACAATCCGCATTCTGCATTGGGACAAAAGTGGCATGAGGCTTGCTGCGCAAGAGGTAGTCCTTCAGCGAGTCAAAGGGCGAGCTGAACGACCAATGACGACATACACCTCAACGTTGAGTAAGAACAGATCGAACAACCAACCAAAACCAAAAGGAGGCTTATGATGTTAGTCGAATTCAGTATCATTCCTGTTGGCAGGGATGCCAGCATGAGTGACGAGGTCGCCGAAGTGCTCAAGATCGTGGATACAACAGGCCTTCCCTACCAGCTCACGCCAACGGGAACGGTGATCGAGGGAGAGTGGGCGGAGGTGATGTCCACCATCAAGATGTGCCACGACCGGCTACGCGACAGACATTCTCACCTGGTTACGACGATCAAGATTGAGGATGAGGAGGGGGCAACCAACAAGCTAGAAAGCAATATCACCTCGGTCGAAGAGAAACTCGGGCGAACCTTGAGAACTAAACCGCAATAATTCCCAAGTTTCCCTTCCATACATGGAGGTACAGGATGGAGTTTGAAGTGACGTCTCCTGCTTTTAGCGAGGGTGATGCGATCCCGTCTCGTTACACCTGTGACGGTGCGAATGTCTCACCAGCACTACGGTGGAACGACCCGCCGAATGGGACGGAGAGCTACGTCCTGCTGGTCGAGGACCCCGATGCGCCCGGTGGGACTTTCATCCATTGGGTCCTGTTCAACATTCCTTCCCAGGCACGGGAGCTACCAGAGGGCGTGACAAACAGGGGCATCCTAGGCAGGAACGACTCTGGCGATACAGGTTATGGCGGTCCTTGTCCACCTCGGAACCATGGGGCACACCGCTACGTTTTCACCCTGTACGCACTCGACCGTTCTACCCTTGCCTTGGACGAGGGCGTTGCCTGGACCGAGGTCGAGGCAGCAATGGACGGCCACGTGCTCGCTGAGACCCAGCTTATCGGGTACTACCAGCGGATGCGCGAGGGGTAACGCACCGGCGCGCGACTAGGTTGTCGACATAGAGAGGAAACAACGATGTTATTTCAGGATCGAATCGATGCGGGAAAGAAGTTAGCTACGGAGTTGGAGGAGTACGCCAACCGTGACGACGTAATGGTCCTGGCACTCCCGCGCGGTGGGGTACCCGTCGCGTTCCAGGTAGCAAAAGCTCTTAACGCGCCCCTTGGTCTTTTCCTCGTGCGCAAGCTAGGCGTTCCGGGCCACGAGGAGTATGCGATGGGTGCTATCGCATCGGGCGGCGTGCGCGTACTCAACGAGGAGGTGGTCGAGCAACTGCGGATCCCGCAGGAGGCAGTGGAGAGAGTTGTCGCGCGGGAGCAGCAGGAATTGGAGCGGCGGGAGCACACTTATCGAGGGAACGAGGCACCGCCGGACGTTAATGGACGCACGGTGATTCTGGTTGACGACGGCCTGGCAACCGGCGCGACGATGCGCGCCGCTGTCACGGCACTGCGCCAGCAGAACCCCAAGCAGGTCGTCGTGGCCGTTCCGACAGCCTCACCCGAGACCTGTGATGAGTTCCGCGACGAGGTGGACGATATTGTCTGCGCCGTGACGCCTCGCCCCTTCTTCGGTGTGGGCCAGTGGTACGTCAACTTCTCTCAAACCCGCGACGAGGAGGTGCAAGACTTGCTTGAACGTGCGGAAAAGGAGCTGCCGGATCTACCGCGCAAGGAGCGCGAAACGTGATGGGACAGGATCGCCTGGGGATAAGCTAACAAGAGGAAAACAAGGAGACTATCATGGCAGAGGAAAAAAACAGCCGACTCGTGGAAATGGTACGAGGCGCGGCGCACACACTCACGGGGGACATGCAGGCGTATGATCCGCTGATGGAGATGATCGGTGATGCGCATTTCGTGCTGCTCGGCGAGGCATCACATGGGACGCATGACTTTTACCAGCATCGCGCAGAGATCACCAAGCGGCTCATCCAGGAGAAAGGCTTCAACATTGTTGCCGTGGAGGCGGATTGGCCCGATGCCTACCGCATCAACCGCTACGTTCGCGGCGCGAGCGATGACGAGAGCGCGAAGAAGGCGTTGTCGGACTTCAAGCGCTTCCCTCTTTGGATGTGGCGCAACACTGTGGTGGAGAACTTCATCGAGTGGTTACGTGACCACAACGACAACCTTCCCGACGACGCGCCGAAGACGGGCTTCTATGGGGTGGATCTGTACAGTATGTACAGCTCGATGGCGAAGGTTCTGGAGTACCTGGAAGAGGTAGACCCAGAAGCAGTGGAGCGTGCCCGCTACCGCTACAGTTGCTTCGAGCACTTCGGTGAGGACTCGCAGTCGTACGGCTATGCCGCCAGTTTCGGCCTCACACAAGATTGTGAGGATGAGGCGGTCAACCAGTTGGTCGAGTTGCAACGCCGGGCTGCCGAGTACCTCTCGCAGGATGGCCAGGTAGCAGAGGATGAATACTTCTATGCAGAACAGAACGCACGCCTCGTCAAGAATGCGGAGGAGTACTACCGCTCCATGTTCAAAGG
>JALZCF010000599.1 GCA_030863245.1 Chloroflexota bacterium | reverse complement strand
TATCATTGTTGATACATCGGGCCGTGATTTGTATATGGCGAAGGAGGATTTTCGGCGGGCGCGGCGGAGGGCGGCGCTGGAGGCGGTGCTTGCTAGGCTGCAGGGGCGGTCGGCGGATCTGTTTTCGTACGAGGATGTGAGGCGCAGGCTGAAGCCTACTGGTGGTAAGGTGGAGAAGGGGTATCAGGAGATCCCGCTGGATGCGATTGTGGGGAGTGTGGGGCGCTACAGCGACTTCACGAGGAGCTTCCTGCCACGCCAGGAAAGTGATCAGTATCGATGGGCGAATGTCAAAGCGGTCATGAACGCGAAAGGGTTCGATCCCATCGAGGTGTACGAGATCGACGACGCCTACTTCGTGCGGGATGGCAACCACCGGGTCTCCATCGCGCGCCAGATGGGGTTGGACACGATCCCGGCCTATGTCACCGAGATTCGAACGAAGGTTCCCTTCTCACGCGAGATGGAGCCGGAGGATCTGATTTGGCAGGAGGAGTATGCTAACTTCCTGGAACGGACCCAGCTGGACACGCTGCGGCCCGAGGCCAACCTCGAGATGTCGCTGCCCGGGCACTATAGAGAGCTGGAGGAGCAGATCGAGGCCCATCGTCGGGTATTGGAACAACGAGAAAAGAGATCGGTTTCCTTCCCGGAGGCGGCCGTAGAGTGGTACGACCATGTATACCTGCCAGTGGCACGGGTCATTCGCGAGCGGGGCATCTTGCGGGACTTCCCGGGCCGGAGCGAGACCGACCTGTATCTGTGGATCTCGGAGCATCGCGACGAGTTAGAACGGGCGATAGGCTGGGGGGTTCCGACGGAGGACGTGGCCGCCGATCTGGTAGCGCAGGCAAGCCCACAACCCGAGCGTCTCGTTGCACGGCTGAGCGACAAGGTCAAAGACGCGTTAACCCCTACCGAGCTGGAAAGCGGCCCTGCACCGGGCGAGTGGCGCCGCGAGCGGGTCGAAGCGCGGGAGCGGGCGCATCTTTTCTCGGATGTTGTGGTGGGCCTCAGTGGGGAAGAGGTGGGGTGGAACGCGCTGGAGCAGGCGCTCGTGGTAGCCAAGCGCGAGCAGGGACGGCTGCTCGGGGTGCACGTCGTCCCATCGGAGGAGGAGGCATTCAGCGCCGCCACGGAGGCCATGCAGGCGCGCTTCCGGCGACGTGTTGAGGAGGCAGGGGTGCCGGGGCACCTTGTCGTGACGGCGGGTAGGGTCGTATCGACACTCTGCGAGCGCGCTCGATGGGCCGATCTGCTCGTCCTGAACCTGGCATACCCCCCACCCCCGCAACCTCTTGCTCGTCTGAAGTCGGGCTTCAGCTCACTCATTCGCCGCTGTTCGCGCCCGTTGTTGGTGGTTCCGAGCCGGACAACCGGGTTGAATAGCGCCCTGCTGGCCTACGATGGAAGCGCCAAGGCAGAAGAAGCCCTTTACATCGCCACCTACCTCGCAGGCAGCTGGGATATTCCCCTCGTGGTCTTGACGGTCGACGATGGGCAAGCGAGCGCCGATACGCTGGATCACGCACGCACGTATATTACGGAGCGCGGC
This sequence comes from Chloroflexota bacterium, assembly GCA_030863245.1. Taxonomy (GTDB): domain Bacteria; phylum Chloroflexota; class Anaerolineae; order Ardenticatenales; family Ardenticatenaceae; genus JALZCF01. The sequence continues at coordinate 1,034 of JALZCF010000599.1, read as the reverse complement.
GTGCAGGCGACCTTCGTGCAGAAGCAGGGAGCGGTTGCGGAGAGTATCCTCCAAAGTGCCGAAGAGTTTGAGAGTGAGCTGATCCTTATGGGTGGTTATGGTCTTGGCTCCGTGCGCGAGGTGGTGCTCGGTAGCAGCGTGAACCAGGTTCTGCGCCAGTCCCAGCGCCCGATGCTCATCTCGCGTTAGGGTTCTTGTTGGCGGGTAACAAGCACGGAGGATGGCACCACCTGGACCGTGACTTCTTCCGGCGCGACAACCTCAGGTTCCACCTCGGCATCTTGCCCGAGGGGGAGGGTGCGCACGTCGAGCAGGACCTGCACCAGGTCGGGATTCGCTTCAATATCGCTGAGTGTAGGGAGCGGACCGCTGAGTAGAAGCTCAACCGTCCGTGGTTCGACCGTCAGGTCTACATCGGACGGGACTCCGACCAGTTCAACAGGGCGCGTGAGTGTTAGATCCCCCTGACGAGGCTCAACCTGCGCCTGGACAGTAACGTCCCCTATCGCGGTTCCTTCTCGGTCCAATACGGTTACGCCCTCAGGGAGATCGAGCGGGGTATCCACCGTCAGATCCCCCGTCGCGCCACTGATATCAACCGGGAGGGTGCTGACGTAGCTTCCTAGATCCTCCAGGAGATCCGGGTCGCCGGTAATGGTTACCGCTGATGGCGTGACGGTGAGGCCGCTGAGCCAGTATCCAGGAGCAGGTTGCCCCGTCGTGAGGGCGCGCACGCCGACGTCACGCGCATTCTGGCGACGGCGCAGGAGGACGGCGACCACGGCCTCGTCTGGCTCTACGGTGACCCCCTCGATCACATTGCCCTCTTCGTCCAGAACCCGTAGGGGACGGATCTCCCGTACCGAGGAGCTCGCGTTGGCTACGGAGATGGCAGCCTCCACCTGGCTGGCCTGTTCAACCAGGTTGGTAGGCCCGACGATCTCCACCTCCTGCGGGGTGACGATGGGGTCACCCATGATTTCATAGGCCGGCGTGAGAGCTTCCTCACCCTCCAGTTCCACGCTCACGGGCAG
>JALZCF010000304.1 GCA_030863245.1 Chloroflexota bacterium | reverse complement strand
CCCATGTACTTCAACAAACCTGAGCGTGAAGTCTTTCACTGTAACGACTCAGGTGCCCGGCACTTTGTCGAGAGATAATCGCCCGACATATGCTCAATTGAAGTGCTGGGCACCTCATGGGCTGAGTAGTTATCTTTCACTTTTGTAAGCCAAAAGAGTAGGCAAAGACAGAGAGATGACATCAAAAAGAATTATCCTCGTACCAGACCCCGGCATCAGCACTCTCTCGATCTCTCTTGCTCATGAGGGTTGACGCGAGTGTGCTCGTTATTGGTTCAAGTAGCAACCAATGGGTGAGCTGAAGTTTTGCGAGATGGCCCAGACCGTACTACCATCATCAACTGTCTTATCCTTGGCGCCCATTCCGAACCAAGAATTCATAGGGTGGGCGCTTTATCGTGAAAAGGTTTATTCGGAAGAAGTATGAGTGTACGATATGTAATCATTGCTATAGGTTTGCTGCTATGTACCGCAATCTTGCCACTAGCGGTTCTGCAATCTCCCGTGTCAGCACAGGGAGAGGGTAACGAGCTCTCCACGGGCACTAGCAGAGTTGTGGGATCATCCAGAATTCTACTGCCCATTGTTATGAACCAACATCCCTGGCCCTCGCCTTTCGGGACCGAGCCGGTTCGGGGAGAACTCCGCAATAGTACAGTTCAAGCGCGAGCCAAGGAACTGGGTGTAGGATGGGTGCGATTGCACTCGGTGAGTTGGAAGGCCGTGGAGCCGGTACAGGGTGGCGGCTATCGGTGGGAGGCACTGGCAACCTTTGAGCAGGAACTGCTGGCAGCCAAACAGGCGGGTCTGCGCCCGATGGTCGTGGTAGGCGATTCGCCGGGCTGGGCCACCATCAATGTGCCCTATGAGACCTCCTGCGGGGCGATTCGCGCCGACCGTTTTGGCGACTTCGCCAACTTCATGGCGGCGCTGGTCACGCGTTACAAACAGCATCCGTACAATGTGCGCTACTGGGAACTGGGCAACGAGGTCGATGTCGATCCGAGGCTCGTAGCACCTCATAGCGTTTATGGCTGTTGGGGAAATATGGACGATCCCTACTATGGTGGGGAGCATTACGGCAACATGTTAAAGGTGGTGACGCCGGCTATCCGAGCGGCCGATGGCACTGCCAAGGTACTCATTGGGGGCCTCCTGCTTGGCACGAATCACACGGCCGACACCAGCGTAGTAGGGCGGCCCGAAATGTTCTTTGAAGGTGTCCTCCGTGCCGGCGCCGCCCCTTACTTTGATATCGTGCCCTATCATGGTCACTCTAGCTATTCCGGTCCCTACATCGATCACAGTGGGTCCGGTGGTGGTTGGGTCCAGTACGGAGGTTCTGCTCTTGGAAAGCCCGCTTTCCTGAGAGAGGTCATGGCCCGATACGGTGTCAATAAGCCCTTGTTGTTCAATGAGGCCTCGTTGGGGTGTGAGGCACAGTATAATCAGGAATGTGCAGCGCCGCCGCCGGCGTTCTACCAGGCCCAGGCCGACCATGTACCGCGTATGATGATCCGTACCTTGAACGCGAATGTGAGCGGAATCATCTGGTACTCCCTGAACGACGCGAAATGGCGACATGGGAGTCTCCTGGATGAGCATTACGCGCCGAAGCCTTCCTACTGGTCCTACCAGACGTTAATCAACCAGGTATCCAAGTCTCGCCTGCCGCCCCAACCAGTTGCTTACAACACGGAGGGGGTGGAAGCGTACCAATTTACGAAAACCAGTGCCTATAAAGTAGATGTCCTCTGGTCGGTCGACGGCACCCCGCGCACGGTCGCCCTGCCACAAGGCACTTTCATTGCTGCATACGACCAGTTTGGCAGCCCTCTACTTCCCTCCCATGTGAACGGAAATGTTCAGCTTACGGTAGGCTTTAGTACAGTTTACATACACCGTCGTTGACGTCGAATCGTAGAGGAAAGATGCATCAAGGAGTGATCAGCGCTATCTTTGCGCTGGTCACTCTTGTGTTATTGGGTATGGTAACTGGATTGTTTCCGGGCGAGGCAATGATAGCGGGGAGCGGAAGTCAATGCGTAACCAAGTGGAGCATGCCCATTCTCGTCGTCAAGACTCACCAGAGCAACCTTCAGATAGCTGGTGCAGGTTGGGATGGGGGTAGTGGCTGGCTATCGGGCGTGCGGAGCTCCCGTAGCGACGCCTGATCGAGACCAGCGAAGCGCGGTAGATCAATCATGTTCATGCGTGCCATCCGCTCAGCCATCTTCGTAAAGAAGATGCGGCTCATGTCGGGGTCGTTCATTAGCCGCCGCAAGGCCGGCGCTGGCACCTGCAGGATGGTCGTCGGCTGCTCGGTGAGCACGTTGGCCGTGCGTGGAACGCTAGCCAAGGCGACAATCTCACCAAAGAAGTCGCCGGGACAGTGAACCTCGAGTACTCGATCCGTCCCATTCTCGTTGCGGCTCGCCACCGTGCGGCCATCAAGTAGGAAGTAGGCGGCATCACTCGTCTCGCCAAAGAGCGAGCGCAGTGCAGGCGTGGCGCGGACGAAGGTGAGGCCGGCGCGGAGGTTGCGTGTGACAGCGGCGATAGTCGTCTTGTCCGTCACGCCAAGTGGCGGAACCTGGATCAGCACGATACATAGCGCCGAAACGACAAACGTCATGGCATCCAAGTAGAAGGCCCACGCGATCGAGGAGAGGGTGGCGATCAGGCCGGCGCCCGCGTAGCCAACGGTCAACGCCCCAATCTGGCTAACCGTCATGAAGGAATTGGCGGCGGCCAACTCCTCGTCGGATGCGACCTCGGGTAGGACACTGGCGTGAGCTGGGTTGAAGAATTGCGCGATCGCACTGGAAAGCGTAACGATCACGTAGAGCCAGGCGATGCCGAACGGAAGCAGGAGCGGGATGAGCGCGATCAGGAGGGCGCGTAACAACTCGGCGGCGACCATGATGCGCTTGCGATCGTAGCGATCCACAAACACGCCTGCCACCAGGCCGACGAACAGGCTGGGCAGCGCCGTCGCCATCAGCATCAGCCCCACGCTGAGGGCCGAGCCCGTCACGCGATAGACCAGGATGGAAGCGGCGATCGCGGTCAGCCCGCCGCCCATCGTGGAGATGAACTGCGCGATCCAGAGCAGCGTGAAGTTTCGCTTGCGAAAGACGGCGAAGACAGATGGCCGAGGCGGGGCGGCGAGAACCGTCATCGATTTGCTCCTTTCCTGGCGAGCCAGGAGGCCCTACCGAATTGATTGAGGTGCTATTTATTAAATACCGCTTATATATGAAATCATCATATTGCCATGCTAAGGGCCATAACCTTAGTTAGGTCGATGAAACATCAAGATACAGCATGTTCTTGCTCTTGTCAATGTAACGTTTCCATCTCCTGTCACTCTATGCTTAAACGGTGGCTAGAATTCTCCCGCTTCTCGAAGGTTGCTACAATGGGTCACCAGAACCGTTAGTATAAGAAACCTTCGAGGCCGAGGATGAATCCAATTGCGTATGCACATGATCACCGGGGAGAGGCGTTACATGAGTTGCAGGAGTTTCTCAGTATCCCCAGTATCTCGACTTTAAGTAAACACAGGGAGGATATGGAGCGTGCCGCGCGATGGCTCAAGCGGGCGTTGGAGCATGCGGGGCTAGAGAACGTGGCAACCCTGCCTACTGGAGGGCACCCGGTCGTCTATGGCGAGTGGACGCATGCAGCGGAGGCGCCGACCGTGCTCGTCTACGGGCACTACGATGTACAGCCCCCCGACCCCCTTGACGAGTGGGAGACCAAGCCCTTCACACCGGCGGAGCGGGACGGCAAGCTGTATGCTCGTGGCGCGGCGGACGACAAGGGACAACTATTCGTCCACGTGAAGGCGCTAGAAGCTCTGATGCAGGCAACAGGCGAGTTGCCAGTCAACGTGAAGATCTTGTTTGAGGGCGAAGAGGAGATTGGCAGCAAGCACCTCGGCGAGTGGATCGAGGCGAATCGGCAGCGACTGGCGGCGGACGTGGTGGTTATCTCTGACAGCCACATTCTAAGTGAGGAACAGCCGATCATTGTCTACGGGTTACGGGGTCTCTCCTACATCGAGGTCCATGTGGAGAGTGCACGTAGCGATCTACACTCCGGTTCATATGGCGGCGCGATCCACAACCCTATACAAGCGCTCTGCGAGATCATTGCCCAGTTACATGACGAGACAGGTCTTATCAGCGTGCCAGGCTTTTACGACAAAGTGCGCGCCCTCGAGGAGGAGGAGCGGGCAGAGATGGCCCGGGTACCATATGACGAGACGAAGCTCCTGGAGGAGACGGGCGCTCCACAGGCTTGGGGCGAGCCAGAGTATACGGTACTGGAGCGCCTGACCGGACGGCCCACGTTGGAGCTGAACGGCATCTGGGGAGGCTTCCAGGGCGAGGGGGCAAAGACGGTGCTCCCCGCGCGGGCAGGCGCGAAGATCTCCATGCGACTGGTCCCCGATCAGGAGCCATCGGAGATTGCGGGCCTAGTCGGCAGCTACATCAAGGACATTGCGCCGCCGACCGTTCGCGTCGAGGTGAAGGAGATCCATCACGGCCACGGGGCCATTATTCCCCGCGATATTCCTGCGATGCAGGCAGCAAGCCAGGCCTACGAGGAGGTCTTTGGCAGGCGGCCAATCTTTGTGCGGAAGGGGGGCTCCATCCCCGCAGTCGCAATGTTCAAGAAGAAGTTGGGCATTGACACCGTCCTGATGGGCTTTGGACTCCCCGACGACAACCTGCACGCCCCGAACGAGAAGCTGAACCTCGCCATGTTCTTCAAGGGGATCGAGACGGCGATTCTCTTCTATCAGAAGCTAGGGGAGCAGGGGTAGGAAGCAGGAGAGCAAATCAAGGGCGGACCGTCCGTCCTTTCCTCCTTGCCCCACCCATTACATGGTGCGTAGTGCGTGGTGTGTGAACTTTAGGTGCGGATCCTGGCTAAAAG
>JALZCF010000569.1 GCA_030863245.1 Chloroflexota bacterium | reverse complement strand
TCATTAGCCAGAAGCAATGGAAGCGGGTGGCCGACGCGCTGCAGGACCCAGAGGACAAGCTCATTATCGAGGGTTATCCGGTCCACCATCCACGCTTCGCCGGCATCACCGTGTATGCCACGCAGGTCACAACCACGCTGCTCCAGGCGGCCAAGCGCCAGCAGTAGCCAGCAGCATAGTTAGGAGCGAATCATGGAACTGGAACACGTCCGCGTTGGACAACGGGTGCGGGTGCAGGTGCCCGGCGTGGGGGATGATGGCCAGGTCGGGACGATCAAGAAGGTGCGCGGCGGTCGCTGCTACGTCCACCTGGACTGGGATGAGCACCCCTGGCGCGTCGTCATGTTCTATCCCGCCGATCTCGAACTGCTCCCCGACGCACCGCTGCCACCGACGCGCTGGGGTGCCCAACGCAGACGTACCGGCGCTGATGAAGCAGAGCATTTCTCATAGTAGCGTGGCCCATAGGTGCCAACCAGACTAACTCCTGTCCCGTCGATCACCCTCCTCCTGGTGCGGATCGCACCAGGATCAATTTAACCGGTTCGCACATACGTTAACTAAACTGCCCATTTTTGGCCCCAAACTGGCCTATGTGTAAAGCCAAGCCCCCGGCAAGCCTATGCAAACCGGGGGTTCACTGTGTCAAGTGGAAGGGTTTACAGCGTGTTTATGTCGCACTACGGATGTTTGGAACTGTCCAATGGCCGAATAGGGAGATCCGGTGCAAGCACACAGCCAGGGTTCCCCGCCTCCTGCCTCCCTGCCTCAAATCGGCCGAGGTAAACGCCCATTGGCAATTCACCTCGGCCGACACGCGCATCACGCTCCACCAGCTTTACCCGACGTTCGACGAGTGACAGCGCACTAGCTCACAGTGCTCTCAGAGATGAAACAGCATCGTTAGGAATCCCAAAGTCTCCTACCCATTCGTATTGCCCCGGGCTAAAGCTGCCTCCAACTTGCTCGTTGAAATTCGAATGCCGAAAGAACTGCCATGTGCCTGAGATGACAACGAAAGAGGACATCCTATCTCCAAGGGTAGAATCCTCACCGTCGTGAAGGTTGGCTTCGTGCCCAAAGATGTGACGATGGTGCCCTCGAAAATTCCTATGCTCAAAGATAATGATGTGTTCATCACGATGTGCCATGATAAATCCCTCCTTATTTCGATTGGCTGGGGTTGAACGCCGCCTAACCCGGCGGAGCGAACCGAGCATCGCTGGTGGAGCATTGGCGACTACTCGTCAGTAACACTGGGGTCACTCTAAACGCAAGCGTATAACCATCTACAATAGTGTTAATGTAAGTCGGCGGCAAAATATCAAGCGCCCACATCCTGCCACCTACCACCAGGTACTTCACGTGCCACGCGGATCAGCAGCCCTGGGCCTCGCAAAAGGACGTCAGCGCATCTCATGGGCATGGAACACATCATCCAGAGACAAAACAGCCGAGCGTCCCTAACCACCAAGGAATGCCGACTGCAAATACAGAAGAACCGTCTTGCAACATCGACATTCTGCTCCGGAATATCCCAGCTTCTTGTTAAGGGCGGCCATCGGTGCGAAAATAAAAGAAGGATAGGTGTCTATCCGCTCATGGAGGCTAGCTATGGCAGAGGCAGAATGGAACAAAGAACGAGCAGCACACGAACTCGAGGTTCAAAGAGCACAGCACCAGCGTGTCCGCGACTACATGCTTATGGGGGTGCTCGGTCTCCTGGTTATTGTTACGATCCTGTTGTTTTTCATGCCGGCCGTCGATAACCCGCAGCGGTTTGGCCAAATTACCCCTGAAACACAGGCGTGGGCACGCACCTTTCTCGCAACCATCGCCGGGAGTCTCGCTGGCTTCATCTCTGGCGAGCGAGCAGGAAGCAAGAGCTAGGTGCCACCCTTCGGGCAGCCCTGATCAGCTACGCATACAGGCGCACGGGACCGTAGAGAGACACACAACAACCGAGCGCCCCTTCACAGGAGCGCCCGGCGGCTGTCATTTCAACTTTGTCCTACCAGGACCACTCAAGCATAGCACTCGCCCCGCCTGGCAACCATAGCCCGATACCTGATTCGTGCGCTGTGCCTCGGAGAAGGGCGCCCAGCGCGTCTCAGAGGGCAGTATACACTGACTTGACAAACACGCTGGTAGCTCAGCCGTGCTCCCACGCGCCCGCCTCCACGAGCAGCAGACCTAGCCCCCTGATCCGATGGGCATGCGGATCACCGCTCCGGATGCAGGACCATCAGGGGGATCGGACGCGCCGTCATGGTCTGATAGCGCGCATACACGGGCGCCTGCGTGGTGACGAGGTGCCACAAGCGCTCCCGGTCCGCCCCGTGGGCTTCCTCGGCGCGCACGCGGAGCTGAGTCCGCCCGACTTGAATCAGCGCGGTCGGGTGGCTCCGCAGATTCAGGCACCAGGCGGGGTCGCGGGCCAGCCCGCCATTGGAGCCCACCACCACATACGTGTCCCCATCGCAGAAGTAGGCCAAGGGCCACGTGCGCGCTTTCCCGGTCTTCCGCCCCACGGTCGTCAAGAGCAGGATCTGCCCGCCGCGAAGGTGGCCACCGATGGTGCCCCCGGTCAGGCGATACACCGTCCGATGCACGCCACCAAACAGTTTGGCGAGCGCCTTGAGGGCGGTATCTTTGCATGAAGCGGGTGAGTGGGCTGGCTGACGCATGGTGCTTTCTCCGGCCGGCACGCGCGTGATGATTGGGCGTGCGGGGGATCATCTCTAGTATACTCCTCGCTCCAGCAGTTGCCTAGCAGCGTATGCACGCCTCATCAGAGCGGCCAGCGCGCCACAGCGCATGCTCAGCAGCCATAGCCTTTACTCCCGCGACGGTCCAACATAGCTCGAGCGCTCGTCGATCTCGCCATTCCGCCAGTTGAACACATAGCGCGTCGGCTTATTGTGCTGGCGTTCAAAGTCGCCCCATCCTGCCATGCGTCTGGCTTCTTTTGCCTCCCACACAGCAAGCCAGGACATCAGCTTGTGCATCGCCGGCGGCACTGAGCTATAATCAAAGCCACGACGGTTCTGATAAGGCGAGTTATCAATCGCTAGGCACAATTCCGGTTTTTCCCTATATGATGCATGTAAGCTACTTCAGCACTACTCAGTGTGTTCCACGCTTATTTAGAAGGAGAAACGAGAATGGCAACGCCACGCAACTTCCGCTTCGGTGCTGGCGTTATGAACATCACTTCGCGGAGGGCCTGGATAGACGCGGTACGGAAAATCGAGGATCTAGGTTATGATGTAGTCTCGTTGCCCGACCACTTTGAAG
>JALZCF010000563.1 GCA_030863245.1 Chloroflexota bacterium | reverse complement strand
CGCTTCGACTGCTCGCTGCCATAATCGACCTCGTAGCTGGAACGCGACGAGATACAAGGACAAGCGAGGGCGATGTCGAAGGATTTTCATTCGTGGAAGCGCATCGACGAACTGGTCAAGGAAAAGTTGGTGCCGCAGATTGACGCGGCCGACTACGATGCGATCCTGGCCATCACGCGGGGAGGGATGATTCCCGCTTGTTTGGTCAGTGAACTACTGGATATTCGGAACGTGCTGACGGCAGCAGTCATGTTCTACACAGATGTAGAAAAGACACTGGAAGAACCGATCTTTCTTCAATTCCCCAGCGACCCCTTACTGGTCGGCAAGCGGGTGCTGATCGTGGACGATGTGTGGGATAGCGGCAAGACGGCCCACGGCGTACGGGAGAAGGTTCGCCGCGCGGGGGGCCACCCCAAGGTCGCCGTCATCCACTACAAGCCGACCCAGTCCCGCTTTCCCGGTGACGGCCCAGACTTCTACGCCGCCGAAACCGACCAATGGATTGTCTACCCCTGGGATCCCGATCGCGATCGCTTACTGGAAGAGGAAGGCGTAACGGCTGACAAGGTAATGGGGTGAGGGAAAGGATGAAGGATGAAGGATGAATGGAGCATGCGTGATCCGTGCCGTCATTCCGCACTCCGCATTCCGCGCTCCGCACTTGACTGATTCATCCTTCATCCTTCCTAATTCATCCTTCCGTTAGTCGAACTCTCTCCGCTCCTTCATCTCGCGGAGCTGCCGCTCGATCTCATCCGCACAGGCGCTGAGCGCCTCGCGCCGGTTGTCGCCTTCCGCATCCGCGATAGCTTTAGGCGCGCCCGGCAGGGAGAGGTCGATCGTGCATTGGACCCGCATGTCGTCGGCCGGGTGTGGGCGCAGCACCACGCGGGCGAAGATGGAGCCTTCGGGAAAGTCGTGCAGGTACTTGTCGAACTTGTCAAGCGTTTTGAAGACAAGGTCCTGGTTCTGTTCATACCCGCCAAGGTCAGGTGCAACGATCTCTACTTTCATTCAGCTTCCTCCGGCGATGGGTCTGCGTCCGGGCTTGACCACCCGAGATTTACCTTCTTGTACGGTTTCAGATCCTCGATGCGCATTTCCCCATTCTCGCGGTAGAGCAGTTTCTCCCGTTTGCTGTCGTCTCGCCTGTTTCCGTGACCGATCCGAGCGACCTCGTGGCCGTTGGCGCCGAATAGAACCGCGGTGTCACCTTTGTTGTTCCAGATAGAATCACGGGTCCACAGGAGGTCGTTCGGGGGACTGCTTTGGGCGCCGGGGCCACTGTGGATGCGCACTCGGCCACCTGCGCGCAGGACAAACCCCTCGGGCATCGTGTAGAATTGATCGCCGCGCAGACTCGTCAGCACCCAGTTCGTCATCGGTTGCGCGACCGTACCTAGGTTCTCGATGACAACATACTCGTCAGCGCCCTCAGCGTTCATGTCGCTCATCACAATATGTGCCCCGTCTAGCTGGGGGACCTCTAGAGGTCTGCTATCCGATCTAGTCATAGTTTCCTCGCTACCTTCTGATTTCTCTTCTCTTGCTACGTATTCTTCCAAATGGCCCCAACGGATTGAGGCGCTAGCAAGGTTGCAGCAAGTTCTGCGCCTGGAAGAAAGGGCGGTCGATGGACAAGCACGCGGCATGCACTTTGCTCCTATCATGGAGACACGATAAAGTGAGAGAATGAAAGAACCGAGGAGAAAAGCTATGGGCAACGAAGTCAATGAAGCCGGCACCCGCGAACTGAGCAGCGGCGCAACCCTCGCTATTTGGGAGCGTCCCGATGGGTTCTACTGGCTCATCGAGTCGGAAGAGGGCCAGCGGCGCGCCGATATCGGCCCCTTCGAAACCGCTCGCGAGGCGGAGGAAGATGCCCGCGCTTGGTGGGCCTCCCAACATGCCGCCGAGGACCCCTTCCTTGACACGCCAGAAGGGGAGTAAGGGTCTCTCAAGCTACCGAACCTGATGCACTGTTGCATGTTGCGTATCGCCAGTACGTAGGATGCATGCCGTTTGCGTTCTACGTCCTACGTAACCACCGCCGTCCCGCCTGTTCGCCGCGAAGGCATTGCTGGCGGACCGGCAGGGACGGCGGAGACCCCGCCCGTCGGGAAGGTGCCCGCGCCAGATCACACCCACATGCCGGCCCACTAAGCCCTGCCCCGACTTGCCCCTTCATGAGCTCTTCTTTACTATAGCAATTGCTGCGATGTCGAGTTTGCTAGGATGCAGATCGAGATGGATGATTTGGAAGTGAGGAGAGAAAGGAGAAAAGAGAGAACGTATGGTCCACGAATTACTCGAACAGGCAGAGTTCGTTGAGAATCCGGAACCCCGTTGCCCCCTTGTCCTGCTGCTCGATACTTCCGGCTCTATGAGCGGCCAGCCAATCGCTGAGCTGAACAAGGGGTTGCAGGAGCTCGAGCGCGCCTTGAAAAAGGATAGGCTGGCATCCTTGCGCGTTGAAGTGGCGCTGATCACCTTTGGGGGTTCGGTACAGTTGCTTGACCCCAGGGGACACGGCACCCTGCCACTAGATGCCGGCCAGGCGTTCATCACGGCCGACAGCTTCCGTCCACCCCAGCTACAGGCTGGCGGTGATACCCCTATGGGAGAAGCCGTTCGAAATGGATTGCGACTTCTCCGGGAGAGAAAAGAGACTTACAAACAGAACGGGATCGAGTACTACCGACCTTGGATCTTCCTTCTGTCGGATGGACATCCCACCGATGCAGGATGGGAAGCGGCGGCATCAGAGGCCAATGCAGAGGAAGCACGCAAGGGCGTCATGTTCTTTACGGTGGGTGTGGAAAACGCGGACATGCAGAAGCTCGCCCGTTTTTCTACCGAACGGACGCCACTCAAGCTAAGAGGGTTGGCCTTTGAGGAGCTGTTCAACTGGCTCTCCCGCAGCCTATCCGCGGTCTCCCACTCCAATCCCGGCGACCTCGCACCCCTGCCCCCTGTCGGATGGGCACAGATTGATACCTCCCACTAATTGTTGTAATCTGTCGAGTAGCTCTAGCTCTTACACCTTGTGAGAGCTGGGGCATTCATTCAGGTCGAGGTTGAACGTCAATACCTACCGTGGAGGAGGTTCCCGATATGGATAGCACCGCTTGGAGGATCGTCGGCGCGTCGGTCCAGGGAACCTCCCACCAACGTGCCGATCTTCCGTGTCAGGACGCCTATTCTATTCAGGTGGTGGAGGATGAAACGCTCCTCATCGCGGTGGCGGACGGGGCAGGTTCGGCCCCATGCGCAGAGGAGGGGGCACAGCACGCCGTCGAGCAGGCCATGGCCGCGATGAGGAGCGTGCTCAAAGTGCCTACGCCCGACACGGAGGAGGCATGGATAACGGGACTGACCGGTGTCTTCGAGCAAGCGCGCCAGGCACTACAGGAGCTGGCGCATCGACAGGATAGGCCGCTCTCTCAATTCGCTACGACGCTCCTCTGTACGATGGTCACGGAACAGTGGCTGATCGCGGGTCAAATCGGGGACGGCGTCATTGTTGCGCACACGGGGGATGACGCGCTGTTTACCGTGGTGGAACCACAGCGGGGGGAGTACGCGAACGAGACACGCTTCCTGACCTCGCCCGCCGCGCTCGACTATCTGGATGGTCATGCTTACCCGTTAGGGACCCAGGCAGTGGCCGTGATGACCGATGGCCTTTGCCATCTCGCGCTGGATCGGAACGGCGACACGCCCCATGCCCCCTTCTTCCATCCTCTCTTCCAGTTCTGTACTCAGGTAGAGAGCCGGAGCGTAGGTCAGGAACAGTTAGCAGCATTCCTCGCCTCCCGGCGGGTCTGTGAGCGCACGGATGATGACAAAACGCTCGTCCTCGCTTGTCGGAAGCTCAACATAGCAGAGAGATGATCGTCTACGACGCACGGGGTGCGGAAGTTCAGCTGGGTGCTCCCCTTGCTCAAGGAGGGGAGGCCATCGTCTACCGCGTCGTGGGTCGTGCCGATTCCCTGGCAAAGCTTTACGTGCCTGCCCCTCGCCCCGATTATACGAAAAAAGTAGAGTGGATGGTTGGCCATCCGCCCAGCGTCCCGGATCTCTCGCTGCGCCATCTGTTCGTGGCCTGGCCTACCGGGATGCTGTACAACCGGCGTGGCCAATTTGTGGGCTACCTGATGCCCTACATCCGGGAGGCGGTACCCTTGCTCCACGTATACAGTCCCAAACTACGGGAGCAGACATTACCTCACTTCGATATGCGGTACCGGTACCGGGCCGCGCAGCATCTAGCGTACGTGCTCGGCATCCTCCATGAACAAGGATATATCGTTGGCGATCTGAATGAGAGCAACATCCTGGTCACGCCCAGCGCTCTGGTCACCCTCATCGATGTAGACTCCTTTCAGGTGTGGAGGACGGAGAGAGGGCACCAC
>JALZCF010000551.1 GCA_030863245.1 Chloroflexota bacterium | reverse complement strand
CGATCGGACATGGTACGCGGCAGAGGCCACATGGAGCGGTGGATGTATGGGTAACACGGACTTTGCAGTGGGGGCGTAATAGGTGGTTGGATCGGTTGATGGTTGCGGTATCGCGTTTTGGGTACAGTCCTTGGAACCGGTTGACGGTAGTGGGAAGTAGTCTTGCTGCTTGGGGGCGATGGGGTTGGCTGGAGGGAGCTTTTTTGCTGCTAGCATCAGGTGCCGGTGGCATTAGCAACTATTTGCTCAAACGGTTGTTTGGGCGCACCCGTCCCTCCGCCGATCTGGTGGAAGTGTTTCTGCCCCACGAGGATTATTCCTTCCCAAGCGGGCATGTAATGGTCTACACCACCTTCTTCGGTTTCTGCGCGTTTCTAGCGTGGTCGCGGCTGGAATCCTCCCTGTGGCGGAGGCTCGTTTTGTTCGTTACAATAGGGTTGGTGCTGCTTATTGGCCCGTCGCGAATATACCTCGGTGTGCACTGGTTAAGTGATGTGGTTGCGGCGTACCTGGCGGGCGGTGCCATCTTGCTCTTTGTGATCGAGTTCTATCTCTACACCGATAAAGAAAAGCTCCCACAGCTCTCAATCTAGGAGCTATGGGAGCAGTCGGAGCCTCTCCTTTTCCTCTCTCAAGCAACGGATTTAGCCGACGACATTCACTAGACGGCCAGGAACGTAGATGACCTTTTTGGGCTCGCGACCTGCCAGGAATTCTTGGATACGCTCGCTTTGCAGCGCCAGTTCCTTGGCTTCCTCCTCGTTGATGTCGACGGGGGCCTGCACGCGGTCGCGCACCTTGCCGTTGTGTTGGATGACCATCTCGAAGGTATGCTCTCTGGCCTTCTCTGGATCGAACGCTGGCCATGGCTGCTGATGGATGGAAAACTGCCCTCCGCGCCTTGCCCACAGTTCCTCCGTGATGTGCGGTGCGATAGGCGCCAGCAGCAGCAGCAGCGTATCCAGCGCATTATCCCATATAGGGGAGTTGACTACCGGTGTATTACGCGCCTCGCGCAGCGCGTTGGAGAATTCCATCAGCGCCGCCAATCCGACGTTGAAGCTGAAGCTCTCGTAGGCCTCCTGTACCCGCTCGATGGTCTGGTGCATGACACGCTCCAGTGCCTCGATCTGCTTCTTCGTCGGCTCGCCTGCGGCCGTCTGTTCCTCTGTCATCAGATTCCACACGCGTCCGTAAAAGCGGCTCACGCCCTCGATGCCGGTCATGGAGAAGGGACCGCCCTGGTCCCACGGACCGATGAACATCAGGTAGCCACGCACGGTGTCTGCGCCGTAGCTTTCCACCAGCTCGTCGGGATCCACCACGTTGCCCCGACTCTTCGACATCTTCTGCGAGTCTGGCCCTAGGATAATGCCCTGGTTGAACAGGCGCGGGAAAGGCTCGTCGAAGCTCACCAGGCCCATGTCCCGCATGACTTTGGTCCAGAAACGGGAGTATAACAGATGCATGACGGCATGCTCCGCGCCGCCCGTGTATTGATCCACCGGCAACCAGCCTTCCGCTTTCTCCTGGTCAAAGGGCCCTTCATCGTAGTGGGGGCTCAGGTAGCGGTACTGGTACCAGGAGGAATCTACGAAGGTATCCATAGTATCCGTCTCCCGCCGGGCGGGACCGCCACATTGCGGGCAGGTCGTGTGCAGGAACGCTTCATGATAGGTCAACGGGGATTCACCCGTCGGCATGAAGTCCACGTCCGTCGGCAACTCGACGGGCAGATCCTCGTAGGGCACGGGCACGGTGCCGCACTCGGCGCAGTACATGACTGGGATGGGCGTGCCCCAGTAGCGCTGGCGACTCACCAACCAATCGCGCAGCCGATAGTTCACTGCTGCCTCGCCGACGTCATCCTGCTCCATGATACGGACGATTGTTTCCTTGGCCTCTGGCTGATCCGGCTCGAGCACGATGCCGTATTCTTGCTCCTGGGCTTCCCCCCACTCCTCACGGGTATACTTGCCCAGCGTGATCATGCCGGTCAACCGTCCCGAGTTCACCATGTGACCCGGTCCCGCGTAAGCGTCCGTCAATTCTTCCTCGACATTTCCGTCCATTGGCACGGTTACCTGCACGATGGGCAGGTCGAACTTCTGCGCGAACTCGAAATCGCGC
>JALZCF010000527.1 GCA_030863245.1 Chloroflexota bacterium | reverse complement strand
GTGTGGTCAAGAGGCGCTCGACTGCCTGTTGGCGCTCGGCAAGGAGGAGGTGGGCGGCTTGCTTTAGGGCGCAGGGGGTTTTAATCCTGCTCTGGTAGAGGCGGGCGAAGAAAGCATTCCGGCCGCTGGCTGGCGTGAGGGAGGCATCCGGCTGATAGGGCCAGCGGGAGACGATGTGGGTGGCGAGCTGGAGCGCGGCAGCAAGTTCCGCTTCCCCGTGGGCAGTGACCTTGTCGCCTGTTAGCTTCACGGCCACCGCTCCTGCCAGGAGCACATCCAGCCGGGCCAGCAAGGTAGCCTTGTCGTCGGTCTGTTGCTCCTTTGCTTCCTGGCTCGTGGGGAATTGGCGGGCGTGGTCCAGGAGGCGGGCGGGTTGGGGGAGGAGGGCTTGGGAGGTGGGCAAAAGCGCAACGCGGGGCGCGTGAGGAGCTGCAGCGGCGTACCCGAGACTTGGAGCAGGATCTAGATGAGGTGAGCAACCTGATTCGCACCCTCACCTATGGTGTGTTACTCGCGAGTGGGTATCACCGACATAAAGGACAATGGAGGAAAAAAAGATGAGTGATGCAGTAGAGCGTAGGATACCCGAAATACCCGAAGCGGAAGAGGTGGTGAAGCTTATCAGGCGAGTGGACGCGGGGAAGGCTCGCGACGGTGACATGGAGCAGCTACTTAAGGTCTTACGGGAAACCCCACTGTGGCGAGTTGCCGGCGACCTGGCCGCGCTCAATCAGGCACGGCTCATCCAAAAGATGACCAAGGAACCTGTCGCTAAGGAATCGTTTATTGTTGCGGTCGAGGAAATCAAGCGCGGCCTAGACTATGATGCCTCACCGGTGGTGGAGCAGCTGATGATAGAGGAAATCATCCTCTGTTGGTTGCGGCTCGGGTACATGCACTACTGTCTAACGGGGAGCGATGGCCAGAGTGCCACCTTACTATGAGAACAGAGTATCGGCGGCCCAGCGACGTTACCTGCGGGCGTGCGAATCGTTGGGACGCATCCGCAAGAGGAAAACCGGGGGAAAGTCCGACACCCTATTTTTGATTTTTTGACATCCCCCACGCACCCGAGGTTTTTACTAGATCAATCATGCCCCACGTTACGGAACTCCTCACGAAAGTTGAAAAGGCCATCCGGCTCAACTGCTCGCCCGTCGTGCCGTCCAATTGGCGAAGGTATTGGAGAGCAGAACCTGTTATTATCGCTCTGCTGACGCTACTCGCACTACTCGTACGTATCTGGGCGCTCGGTAGCAAGGGACTGGAGTATGATGAGGCTGCTACGGCAATGATAGCGCGCGCTGCGCCTCAGGATATCATTAAGTTCCATTGGGAGGCTCCATTTGAGCATCCTCCGCTTTGGCAGATCGTCATGTACGCGTGGTCACGGATGATGGGACAGAGCGAGGCCGCGCTCCGGTTGTTGCCCGCGCTTGCCGGAACAGTGACGGTGCCTTTACTCTGGCGATTGTTGAGACTTGTCTATCCGCCAGGTTCTCTTGTGCGCTTGATTGCACCGGTGCTTGTTGCCCTCTCGCCCGTCCTCGTCTTCTACAGCCAGCAGTCGCGTATGTACACTATCGTCGTCGCCCTGGCGGTGGCCTCGCTGTACGCTACCCTTTGTTTGATCCGCGCGCCCTCCTGGCGAAACCTCTCTATCTTCGTAGTGGTCAACTGGCTGATGCTTGCATTTCATTACTACTCTGTTCTGCTAGTTGCCGTAGAGGCGTCCTTTTTTCTGATCGTATTCGCCCGCGACCGCTATCTATCGCTCCTAGTGGTAGCGGGTATTACACTCTCTGTTGCGCCTTTAGCCCTCTGGGCACTTCTCTCCCCAGGTTTCGAGAAGACGATGGGAGTGGTGATGATCGAGACGAAACGCACCAATCTCGATCTGTTTTCTTTTTGGAATGCTATTTGGAGAGACTTAACCTTCGGCAGCGTCCGATGGCAACCTCATCAATCATCGCTCGGGTACCTGTTGCTACCATTTGCGGTAATAGGTATGATAGATACGCTGCGGGCGGGTATCGTGAGAATGCGCAAGAGCGACGAGCAGGATTGGTATCCCTGGGAGTGGCTCTGGGGCATTGGGTTCGTTCTCCCCATCTTGCTAAGCATGCTTCTCTTTCAAACGCTTCCGACACGATACATCCTGTTCGTCACCCCCCTCCTTTACATTCTTATTGCCTTGGGTATCGCATGGCTATGGAGAGTCGGGCGATTGGTGGGGATTGGGGGACTGATCGTTGCAGGGGTGGTGGCATGGATCGGCCTAGGGCACTACTTCACTACCTACCAACGCAGCGCCTATCGAGAGATGGCATCGCACCTCTCGGCGCGTGCGGACAAATCGGATCTCATCCTCTTGGAAGCCCCACGTCAGCACCTCCTCGCGAAGTACTACCTTGATCCGGGGTTACAGTGGGTACCTGTCCCATCCATCGCACTTCCTAGCTACTGGCCTGTTACGGCGCCGCCCGTTGATCCTCATATAATGGATGACGAACTTCAACGTTACCTTGAGAGACACGACACGCTCTGGTTGATCTTGACGAGTCAGGACGAAGTGGATCGGGGAGCATTTGTACCGAGTTATCTAACAGCGGTCTCGTACAAAGTGGAGTGCCGGAAATGGATGGATGTCGAGCTATGTCACTTTATCAGTCCGCACTTTGTCACGAGTGAGGCGGTTACCCAGAAATGGGTTCGTTTTGGGCAGGGGATGGGTCTGGCGGGAGCAGAAGTTTCGCTGGAGACAAAAGAGGGGCTTACGCTCCTCCTGGCAAAACTCAACTGGCGCGCTTATGAACGGCCTCGGAAAGATTATCGAGTGACCTTGCGACTGCTGGATGACCAAGGCAATGTGATAACCCAGAGCGACGATTTCCCAGGTGGACCTTTACTTCCACCATCTATATGGGAAGAGGGGAACGATGGACTTGGACTTATGGCCCTGCAAGTTCCGAGCGCCATGCCGACTGGCGAATATCGGCTCGTCGTCGGGCTATACGATCCTGACACACTAGCACTTCTCGACCCCTATGGTGAAGATGATTCACAGTTATCTGGTATGGTACATCTCGCTGCAATTCGCGTCTCTGCGCAAACTATATCCCTTTCACACCCGCCATCGGACAGTGCGCTAGGAGAGTGAGCTGGAGCGCTACAAGTGCGGCGCTTCCGACGCGGCGCTCTATTTTCCCTATCAGGGTCCTCAGAAGCAGTTTGGGCCGCGACGACGTTATGGCGACAAGGTCAACATGGAAGAGGCTTTTGAGTTGGGGGACCGGCATGCCGAGTTGAGGCTAGAATTCAACCCTTTGTTGCGCTAAATAGCGAGTAAAGAGGGTGGCGCCACCGTGCCAGCCAAGTTCGAGGTCTTTAGCGGGCAGATCGAGGTCACAGACCCCGCCCAAATATGGGTCGATGTCAGCCCTATCAGCTGCCCCACTGCCGCAGCCGCGGCTCCCGTCACCGCCACGAGGAAGGGAAAAAGCGGCCTGAAGTACGACAGCGGGGAGGGGATCTTCCTCTACAGGTGGCAGACGCCCAAAGCCCCCAATACCTGCTACCGACTAACAGTGCAGGATGCGGAAGGTACTACTATCACCCTTAGCGATGGCACGCCCCTCTCAGCTGACTTTCGGCTCAACTAGCAGTTAGCTCCCAGCAGCGGCGGCCCGCCGCTCCTGGGACACCGATTGTCACGCCATGGCAATCATAGGAAGACCTCGTCACAGTACCGGCATGTTTCATATAAGTCCAGCTCATACCTATTGCCCTTGCTATCGGTGGCCACCGGTCCTTGGTTGGGGGAGCGTACCAGCTCCCCCTT
>JALZCF010000502.1 GCA_030863245.1 Chloroflexota bacterium | reverse complement strand
TGGAGCGTTCGACTTGCATGTGTTAGGCATGCCGCCAACGTTTATCCTGAGCCAGGATCAAACTCTCCGTGAATCTCAAGCTTACGTTTGCTGCTGGCAAACGCACAGAGTTCTGTTTGAAACACAGCTTGTGCGTCTGCTTGCTATCACTCTTCTGTTGATAAGGTTCCTGCTGCGCTCTCCGCAGCGACTTGAGAGTCTAACACACCTTGCCGGTTATGTCAAACTGCTCGTTGCCACCCGCGCTGTCGTGGGCGTCACGCTCCAGCGTAGGGGACAAAAAAACCGCGTTCCTTCATAAGGAGGGCAGCGGCTGATGGGTTCAGTTGGACTGATTTGCCTCGTCCATTGAGGCGAAACCGGCGCCGTCTCGTTTACCAGGCGACCCGCATGCGGGCTCGCTCAGTGCGGCGCTCACTCAACTGTCGGGTAGTATACCACAATTGCGCGTTATGTCAAATCTATCCGCAACCATGCCACAGCTGGCCGTGGGCTCTTACCCTTACCAGCAACAAAACGCCACTCCCGACCGAGCGCCTCGCTTGCGAGTCCACTCTGTCCTGCGCAGCGTTGGGTAGTATACGAGATTTGGCAGTTTGGTCAAATCTCAGGTACGTACCTGAGCGACGCTAGCGTATAAGACGCCTACTCTAGCTGCTCCCTGCAGCTAGATCTCTACGTCACATTTTCCGCAGACACGACATGCAAAGTGCCTTCCCCTGTCTCAAACGCAGTGACATTGTCAAGGGTGGTCTCGGCGATATTTGCCAGCGCCTCCTCCGTGAAGAATGCCTGATGGCCTGTGACGATAACGTTCGGGAAGGTGAGAAGCCTAGAAAAGGTGTCATCCTGAATGACCTGCTCGGAGAGGTTCTCGAAGAAGAGCTCCTCCTCTTCCTCATATACATCTAGCCCTAGAGAACCCACCTTACCCGATTTCAATGCCTCGATAACGGCGCGAGTATCAACCAGCGCTCCCCGACTGGTGTTAATCAACATGACCCCTGGCTTCATCTGCTTCAATGCTTCCTCATCGATGATGTGATAGGTCTCGGGAGTCAATGGTGCGTGAAGGGCTATGATATCAGAGTGGGCGAAGAGTTTCTCCAGCGGTACGTATTCCACACCAAGCACCTCGCATTCCGTGTTGGGATAGGGGTCGTAGGCGAGCAACTGACAGCCAAAGCCCCTCATGATCCGTGCAAAGATCTGTCCTATCTTGCCCGTCCCGATAATCCCCACAGTCTTTCCGTGCAAGTCGAATCCCAACAGTCCCTCTAACGAGAAATTCCCTTCCCGCACACGATTATACGCGCGATGTATTCTACGATTCAGATCTAGAATTAGACCTACCGCATGCTCGGCTACTGCATAAGGCGAGTAGGCAGGTACACGTGTTACGGTTAACCCAAGCTCTGCGGCGGCTACCAGATCAACGTTATTGAAACCAGCCGATCGCAGGGCAACCAAGCGGGTGCCGCCCGCCGCTAACCTATGCAGCACCTCTGCATTGAGCTCATCGTTCACGAAGGCACAGATAGCAGGAAAGCCCTCAGCCAGGGCCGCCGTCTCGCGACTCAAACGGGGTTCGAAAAAGGTCAGCTCGTGCCCATGCTCCGCGTTAGCTGCTTTCAGAAACTCGCGGTCATACGACTTCGTGCTAAAAACTGCAACTTTCACTTTGCTCTCCTATCTGCCTTCCTTGTAGACTTCTTCAACCGCCCGCCACCGCTGCGTATAACTCACGCGTGTGCGTAGCAGTAGCCTTCCAAGTAAAGGCTGATACATGGGCCAGACCATGCTCTCGCAGTTCCTGTTGACGCGTCGGACTGGTCAGAACCTGTTCTAACCCATCTGTAATACTGTTGACATCTGTGGGTTCCACGAATTGGGCCGCATCTCCGGCTACTTCTCCAAGCGATCCGTTCGCGGAGGTGATGACGGGGGTGCCACAGGCCATCGCCTCGACGACAGGTAGACCGAATCCTTCATATAACGAGGGAAACGCAAGGGCATCCGCGAGGTTGTAGAGGGCCACCAAGTCCGATGTGGGCACGTGATTGATAAAAGCGACCGCACCATCCAAGGCAAAGCGCTCTACCGCCGCAAAGACTGCCTCATCTTTCCAGCCTCTCGATCCGACAAACAGTAAGGCGTGTGATATGGAGGTCCGCTGCCGCAACAGAGCAAACGCTTCGAGGAGGCGGACAAGGTTCTTGCGGGGTTCGATTGTTCCGACGTAGAGGATGAAGCGACTAGGAAGATGATACTTTTGCCGAATATGATCCAAGATATCGTTGCACAGTAAAGGTCGAAACGCAGGAGGTGGCGCCTCGTACACCACAGCTACTTTTTCCGGAGGCACCCCTAGAATGCGTACAATGTCCTCCTTAGCGCTATGGGAAACCGTAACAATCGCAGCGGCTCTACGCGCGGCAAGCGGGATGAAGGGACGCATCGCCAGCAACCGACGGCGATAGTGATGCTGCGGGAAGAGCCATAAGGTCATATCGTGGATGGTGACAATCGAGACACCAGGCACAAACAGAGGTGCAACACTATTTGTAAAGTGACTGACATTAACCTGCTGCCAGATGAGTTGCCACGGGAGTATTGCCTGCATCCACAGTGTCTTATTCATCCCCCGCTTGGCTAGCCCGGGCGGCGAGATGCAACCCTGCGGGATTGTGCCGTCATGATAGAGTGGACGATGAATCAAGGGCAAAATCTGATCGTTGCTCTCCTGAATCAAGTGCTCGTACAGGTTTAATGCGTAGGTTCCCACGCCACTTTGTGGGACACTCAATGGTGTTATATCGAATCCTATTCGCATAAGACGCTCTTGCAGTTTGTTGCCGTCACTAGAGATATGACGCTGCTTCCTTTTTGACCCAATCTGGCTCCAACTCTACACTACACGTAACGACTGAGACCTACTGTGTGGCTGACCAATGACCCCTACTGTTCGCTTGAGCGCCGCGTCTATTCGGATCCAAGAGTCATCGCTTCTCGATAGACTTCCCTTTGGATTGCTCCTTCTCGTAGCGGCAACACTTCCCTTCGAGATCATTCAGTACCGGCTCACCTTTCCTTGGTTCGAGTGGACAAACCTGGAACTGCTGGTGAGTGCGACCATCTTGGGCTGGGTCCTTCACAGCCTCTTTTCAGGGCGTCTGTTCAATTCTAAAGCAACATTGACAGAGAACAAACTTGCCCTCCGATGGCTCCTTACGCCTGCCCTCCTTTGGCTTTTCCTCGCGCTCCTCTCGGCAGTTCTCGCGCCTACCCATCGGGTTGAGGCGCTCAAGTTTGTCACCCGCTTTGCGAACGGTCTGTTTGTCTTTTTTCTGATCATATCTATCGTGACCACACGAAGGCGGCTGATCGCCTTGTTATGGGCACTTGTTGTGGGTACGGGGCTGAGCGCCCTGCTCGGCATGGTTGAGGTAGCAGAGTGGGCCATCGCGTCACCGCTCCTCGCCCTCTTCAAAGACGCTCCAACGTTTGTAGGGGGTGAATTACGCGCAAGCGCCTCCTTCCCGTATGCGACGACTGCGGCCATGTTCTACGAGATGGTAATCCCGCTAGCGTTGGTACTCGTTGCCGTGACGCAACGCGCGGCCGCTCGCGTAGCGGCGCTGCTCGTGGCGCTGCTCTGCACGACTGCTGTTGTCCTGACGCTGACCCGCACAGGTATGGTGACGATACTGCTCCTCTTCTTGGTGATGCTCATCTTGTCATTGGTGCAGCGGCGCTTCCGACCTCTGACCGCACCAGTGGGAATCCCTTTGTTAACTCTGTTATCCATAGTAGGACTCTTCGCACTGCAGAGCAACACGTTTCGTACCCGTTTCACTACCGAAAACGATATCAGCTGGTACGATGCTACTTACCTTGTACCTCCTACAATCGAACTCGACACGGACGGGGAGACCCCTATCACTATTGAGGTACGTAACACAGGCAAGGCTGCGTGGCACGCGAGCGGGGAGCATGCATATGCACTTGGTTATCGTTGGATGAGCGAGGATGGACAACATGCCCTCCAGCTGCCTCGACGCACCTTTTCCCTTCCTACAGATGTTCTCCCTGGCGAAAGTGCCCAGGTCAGCGCAGTGATCCAGAGTGATTTACCGCCCGGCGCCTACCGCATCGCCTGGAGCATGCTCCAGCACGATATCCTCTGGTTCCATCATCGTGGTGTGGCTGAAGGAGAGACGGTAGTCCACATCCCAGATGAGGAATCCTCGCGCCCTGCCTCCCCACCTCCACCCACCCCATCCGTCGAGACAACAGAGGCACTTCCTCAGTTTCCCACGACAGTAGGCCGCCGTGACCTTTGGCAGGCGGCACTGTTAATGTGGCGTGAACGCCCGTTTCTCGGGGTTGGCCCGGATAACTTCCGACACCTCTATGGCTCCTACATCGGTCTAGCGCAGTGGGACACGCGTATTTATGCTAACAACCTTTACCTGGAACTCTTGGCAACTCTCGGCCTACTCGGCATTCTTGCCTTCGGTTGGTTACTTCTGACCGCTGCCCGTCCCCTGCTACGTATCTTGCGAAATCAGCAAGGTGGCTATCTCGTGCTCCTCGCCGTAGGTATTGCCGGATCTCTCTTAGCTTTCCTGCTTCACGGTCTCCTCGATTATTTCCTTGGGGTTACCTCCATTGCTACACTCTTCTGGGTAGTACTTGGCTTGGGCGTTGTGGTTGCTCACTGGCAGGAGGGTGCTAGAGAGTCAGGATGTTGAGTTCGGCTTGAACAAGGCGTGCCTGGCGCGCCCGCTTGTCGCCAACTCGTCATAGAGCCCTTCTAACATCCGGACCGTATAGGTGAGTGCAAAGCGCTCCCTGACTAGTGCAAGTCCCTTACTTGCCATCTCGTCCCGAGCCGCCGGATGCGTCAAAAGGTTCAATAATACTTTGGTCAGTGCCTCCTCATCGCCGACCGGGACTGTACGTGCTGCTGCCCCGAGATCCGGCACAACACCGACAGCCGTGCTGACGGTTGGCAGTCCACAGGCCGCGGCCTCCAGCACGACCATCCCCTGGCTCTCATATTGAGAGGAGAGAACAAAGAGATCGGCAGAGCGGTAGTAGTCGGGTAAACGATCGTGAGATACCCCCTCGTGGAAAGTGAGGTGCTCCACGATATCCAAGGAGCTAGCCAGCACCTCCAGCTCGTAGCGCAGGGGCCCCGTCCCGATGATATGCAGGTGCGCGCCCGAGAAGTACCGAACCACGCCTGCAAACGCCCGAAGCAGCGTTGTCTGATCCTTCACGGGCACCAGTGAGGCCACATGCAGGAGTCTAGGTTTGCCCTCCTGCATAACAAGGTGATGAACTGGACCAGGATGGAAGTGGGAGATATCCACACCTAGAGGTATCTGTATCAGCCGTTTAGTGGGCAGTCGCGTTAAAGCGCGATGGTACAGGTAGGAGGACCCAACCGTCACTCGATCTGCGCGGTGCAGGGCAACCGCGATCAGCCAGCGGGCAGCATGGCTGAGTTGGTGACCATAGCGGAGTGCGGGCATGTACTCCAGCTCTCCACCCAACAGCGACACCACTACCGGCACTCGCAGTAGCCGCCCCGTCATCACCGCAAGAAATCCTGGCTCATCCGCCCACAGGCCGTGAACCACGTCGAAGTGTCCCCATCTACCCTCCTTTACCACCATCACGAGCGCACGCATCAGGAGTGGCACCCGTCCCAACCCATCCACCTCGGCCCCGCCCAAGGCGTGGACCGTCGCACCATGCACCGTGTAGGTTCCTGCGCTATGCGGGTAGCGTAAGGCAAAGACATGCACATCATGTCCACGCGCCAATTCGCGCACCAGATTCAACAAGGCTGGGATGCACCAGTCTGTCTCATCCGCACTAAAGCCCGGTGTCATGAGGGCGATTCTCACTCGCTCACCTCCTCACTCTCGCACCACAAAAAGTGTGTGCGGTCCGCGTTTACCGACTTCACGTAAGCCTGGCCCATCCCGGAGCCAATGGAAATTTTGGGCCGGGGAGCGGTCTTGCCACTGACTCTCAGCACCGTCCACATCCAACAGAAGGTAGGTGGGGCGATTGTCGTCTAGCAAATTAGCCATCTTGGAGGGTGTCAGGAAGAAAATCTGCTGGATATCGAGCGTGCTTTCGTGTTCGAAGAGGAGCGCGAGCTCGAAGGTGATCAAGCGCGCATTAGGTGGAATTGCTGATTCGACCCAGTGAACGGTGTCGACATGGACCTGCATGGCCTCGATAAAGCCTCGCGTGAGTATCACACCTCCGATAGCCATCCAAGCGAGACCAGTCACAAGATAAAGGGTAAAGAGCCCGCGAGCGCGTCCACGTACCATAGTAATTACCGTCGACGCACCAGCAGCTGCTAGAATCGCTAGTGGAGGCAGATAGGCCAGCGTGAAACGGAAGTTCTGCCACGCGGTGCCCGCGTGAAAGAGGTAGACGGTGGTGGGCCAGCCCACGAGCAGGAGCAAGCGGGCGGCGTTCCGGTGCTGCCAAATGGTTAGAAGGCCTGGTAGGATGAGGAGTGCAAGTAAAGGTGATAAGTAAAACGAGCGGGCTGGGGCAATAGCGTAGTAAAGCCCGTTTGGAAGACGGTAGCTGAGGAGACCATCAGCTGTGAGGTGCTCGCGCTGCAGGGCATTCAACGGATGCCATTTGTAAGTTTCGCCGGCCGCGGCGAAAGAGAGGAACTCATGATCCGGCCGGAGCAGATCGCCCACCGTTGTCATGATCATGGGTCCAAGGATCAACAGGACAACGGTAGTTGCCATCGCCGCGTGCTGCAATGCTTGCCGTCGTGAGAGACGCACAAGAAGGAATAGGGCGTAAATGGTAGCAGGCAGGGCCACCAAGATGTAGGCAAGCCGGGTAAAGATCGCCCAGGCGAACGCACCCGCGGCGAGCGCTAGCCACGGCGCCCGCGTGCGATGCCTGTAGCGTGCCAGCGCTACCATTCCCAAGGTACCTGCTGCCAGCGCTACCGTGTCAGCCATCACCACTGCACTCGACTGCCAGAGCTGTCCGTTGAGGGCGACAAAGAGACCGGCAAGTAGGAACAGTCTATCTGCCCGATAGGGCATAAGCTCTCTCGCCAATAACGCTGTGAGAACCGGTACCATTCCCCCCGCTAGAAGGCTCACCACTTGGCCTGCCAGCGGTGTTATCCCAGTGATGATCGTAGTTAGCACGACAAGCAGAGGGAATCCGGGCGGCCAATGAAAGCGTGGCGGCAATTGCAGCGAAACCAGATTATCCAGGAGTGGCCCCGTGGCGTAATCATAGTAGGCGTAGGCGTCTTGCCCGTAGAGCCCATTGAAATTATGCATCACCACCAGCATACCGACGGGCACAATAACGAGGAGGAAAAGCATCAATAACCAGACCCAGGAGGAATTCGCATACTCCCGAATCTCGAATTTGGTTACCTCGGCAATGTTCTCCATAATGCTTGACTTATGAATCCTCGCCCTCGCGTTAGCGTGATTATCACAACCTACAACCGTGCCACACTATTGATGGAAGCGGTGAACAGCGTCCTGGCACAACGCTTTCAGGATCACGAGATCGTGGTAGCGGATGATGGCTCGACCGATGATACACCAGAGCGCGTCAGGTCGCTTCAGGGATCGATCCGTTACGTGCGTTTCGCGCATAGTGGTCGACCCGAAGTGGTGCGTAACCGGGCCCTAGCCTTGACCAGGGGGGATTTGATTGCCTTCCTGGATGATGATGATCTTTGGCATCAAGACAAACTCGCCAGCCAGGTTGAGGTTCTCGAGCAGGCGGAGGTAGGTTTCGTATACAGCAATGTACAAGCTCTCCGCCCTGATGGTTCACTTTCCGCACCGCTTCTCTCACCCCGTCAACAGCAGAGTCAAAACGTTTTTGATGAACTGCTCACCGGATGTTTCGTCCATCCGAGTACGGTCCTGATCCGTCGCGATCTTCTGGAACAACTTGGTTTCTTTGATGAACAGTTCTATAGCCAAGGTGACTACGACCTCTGGTTACGCGCCGCATACCTTGCCCGTGCAGCCTGCGCGCCAACACCCCTGGTTTACATCCGCCAGTACACAGACGGTCTCTCCCAGAAGCGTGACCTCTTACACTACCAGAATGCGATCCGAGTTATCGAGCACTTGGGACAGACACTCCCGCTCACCCTGTCCCAACGGCTTCGCAGCCGGGGAGGGCTTGCACGTTTGTACGCACATGTTGGAATAGCACTACTCGCCGCGGGTCAAGTGCAACAGGCACGACATCATCTTCTTGACTCCGTGCGCCTGAATCCTCTACAACGGCGCCCGTGGCATGCCCTGATCACAAGCTACCGCTGATTTCTTCCCGTATGGCTCCTCACGACCCAAAACCATGGATAGCCTACTGACGTTCATCCGTTTGCACCTGTCCGACGACACTAACTGCCACCTTACGGTTGTTTTCTTAGGTCACATAGCACGGCTGGCAATCGGGTTACTCAGTAGCGCACTGTTAGCACGTGGACTTGGGCCAGAAGGCTTGAGTGTCTTCTCGGTGATTGGCGCAACGATAGCAATTGCCCTTACCCTCTCCGACTTCGGTCTCAATACCAGCGCTGTTAGTCACATTGCCAATGGCACGGGCGCTACATCTTCTACATCAGGCTGGCGCATGGCAGGCAGCTATGCCCAGTTGAAAGTGACTGCTAGCCTTTCAGTCGTCATCGCACTACTCCTTTTCGCACAACCACTTGCCGAAGCCCTTGATCTGGATCACCCATCCAGCACCCTGCTGTTGCGTGTGGCGAGCTTGGGGCTCCTTGCGACCGCATTAAGCAGCTTGGTAAGTACCGTCCTGCGCGCGCTTCGCCGTTTCCGCGTCCTAGTTCTCACTCAACTCGCAAATATTGGACTAACAGTCCTCCTTCTCGGCACATTGTTCCTCACAGGACACCTCACCGTACTGAATGCCCTGCTCGTCGGTGCGATCACAGCATTAGCTGCAACAATGCTTGGCTTCGGCCTGTTACCATCTCCCTGGAAACGAGCGCTTCTTGCTCGACCCGTTTCGCTGACGCAGGAGGCCCGCCATCTGTTGTCGTTCAGCAAGTGGCTCGCACTATCTGCCATCCTCTCTATCCTGCTCTCGCAACTCGACCTACTCCTGCTAAATCATTGGATGCCAGCACATACGGTCGGTTTCTATGCTCTGGCGCTGAACCTGGCCTTCAAGGCTGATATCATTAACCAGACGCTTCACACCGTCCTCTTACCCCAGGTTTCGAGCATCTCCCGGAAAGATGCTTTCCTCGGCTACCTACGCCGGAGCCTTTCGCGAAGCCTGTTACTTGCCCTGGCAGTTGTCGCCCTACTCCCACTGGCACATCCTTTCATCCTAACCGTTTATGGTACCGGCTACGCTCCATCGGTGGGTGTGTTTTACGCGTTGATGAGCATCATCCTTTTTGACCTCCTGACGATCCCCATCCTGCTACTAGCCTTCCCGCTGAACATTCCCCACGTGATCGTCGCGGCTGATGTGGTGGGTGTTATAGTGTTACCATTGGTAGCCGCCATCACGATTCCTATCTGGGGCTTGTACGGGGCTGTGTGGGCAAAGCTGACTGCGAAAGTATGCAGTGGGGTCATCCTGGGCTTTGCCGTTATACTGCGTCTCCGTGCTGCCCCTCCAGCTCCGGTGACCCTCGTTCAAGCGCCTGGAGCAGGTGCCATTCCAGATCCGCACTCGTCCGAGACAACGTAAACTTCTGCGCGCGTGAACGACCGGCACACGAGAGTCGCTCGCGTGCGGGCTGATCAGCCAGGAGTTCTTGAATCATACTTGACCAGCGGGACAAATCATCCAAGGTGAGCAGGCAAGCCGCACCCGCTGTCACCTCCCGTAAGGCAGGCAGATCGGTGCAGATTACTGGCACCCCAACCGCCATTGCCTCAAGGATGGCGATGCCAAAACTTTCGTAGTGAGTTGGGAAGAGGAATAGATCGGCATTCTGAAGTTCAAGACGAACCTGCTCGGGTGGAAGGACACCAAGGCAGTTCACTTGGCCAACAATATTGCGGTGGCTCATCTCTGATTCGATCCATGAACGCAGCAGCCCATCGCCGACCAAGCGCAACTCAAGCTCAGGTACCTGCAGGCTCACACTTTCAAAAATGTCGAGTAATTCCTTGATACCCTTGTTGCTCTCCAAGCGCCCCACGAAAAGTATCGTCCGCGCCTTCGGCCGCACGCGATACGCCACATCGAGCCATTGATCCGTAATCCCCGGCGGTACCACCCCATGCACGTGAAAGTTTGGCAGCTGTTGAGCATGGCTGGCTATCGTCCTGCTAATGGCCAGCCGGCGCACTGACCGATCCTTGCGCAGCCACTCCCATTCGATACCCCCAGGGTAGCATGAGATGTTCGGGTGGTTGTGTTGCTGCCGCCAGGCCGAGAATTTCACGCTCTCGATCTCCAGCACCGTCAACGAGACATCACAGGTGGTAACCAGTTCCTGCACGGCGGGATATGAGCGACAGGCATAATAAAAGGTGAGGGATTGTACCTTCAAGGGTAGTCCCGGCTTGCGCTGGACGATAAGCCGGTTCCACAGAGGGAAGCTTACGGGAACCGTCGGCACCCGTAGCCATCGCACCCGCATGGCAGATAGATCTGGCCCCAAAGGTCGGTATGGCCACCAACCCGCGACGATTGTGACATCATGTCCCCGTTCCACTAGACCACCCATGAGAAAAGCAGCCCAGCTTTCAAGGCCACCTCGAATCAGCCCCAACGAGGAGAGGAACATGACGACCTCTAACTTGGTTCGGTGACTATCCACGGCTCACACTCCCAGCCCTAACAGCCTCCTGCTCCGCCTGCTCGGCAAGCGCGCGTAGCTGGGCTCTCATCTGCCAGCCTGCCATACATGCGAGTGGGTCGCTGAAGGGACGGGCTCGCAGGCCACGGAAGGGGGTTGTATACCACGTCCACTTTCCCTCCTGGATGACTCGCCGGTACGCTGGCGCAGACAGCTCCCAAAACACCTCGCTGTCAGCGAGTCCGTACAGCGCAGCCCGGTAGGACGACAACCGCTCAAGCGGCTTCAATGCACCCACCTGTGTCGTGAAACAGGCAAGAGCCTGTCGCTTGAGCGGGGCGACCATATGGATGTCAGCCACCAAGTTGACCAATAATGGCATAAGGGGAACACTCAACTCATAAATCCGCACGCTTTGCGTCGGTTGCACCACATCAGCGACGACGCGCGAGACGTCCAGGTGTTCCGGGTGGAAGTCAACGCACGATGGCGCGTAGATGATCGTTGCGCTTTCAAGGTAAGGTGCGAGTTCCGCGCGCGCCAATGCTGATTGCCATTGAGCTTCGGGCAAGCCGAGCCATACAAGCTCCTGCACGCCGAGTATTTTCGCTGCCTCCTCTGCCTCCGCACGGCGGCGTGCAACCATTTGAGTGGTCGACAGGTCAAGTGCCTGCGACCCACGCCCATCGCTTACCACGACCACCGTGACCCGATCGCCCGCCAGCGCGTGTAGCGCCGCGACGCCCCCCGCACCGATCGTTTCATCATCCGGATGCGGTGCCACCACCACCACGCGCCCTCCTGGCGCCCATGGATTCCTCACACGTTCCCTTGTTGCAAGAACCGGCTGCGCCAGCCGTAGTCCGGACGCGTAGGCACGGGTGACAAGGGGAAACAAAAGTGAACGAGCGAGAGAGCGGATCATACGCAACGGTCAGATCACATCATAATCGCCCGCCATCGTGAACCAGCGGTTTGGGTCGCGTAGCGCAGGGTGTGGCATGTTGTCGGCAAGGGACACGATCGAGATGTCATACTCCCCTTTCGCGGGCAGGAAACCAGCCCCGTGGAACTGTCCCACTAGCGGCGTACCAGCGGCCAGGAAGACCCGGACGCTCTCTGCACCTGCCGTGTAGAGCCGTCTGACGGCGCTATGAATAAGCGCATAGCGAGTAGCCGTATCCGAGGGTGCGGTAAAGAGATCGGCGATCCAGCCAGTCGGTCGGTTATCGTCCACGGTCATACGGTAGACCAGGTAGCCGACCGGTTGCGTATCACGATGGGCGAGCAGGATACGATAGTCGAGCCCGGGCGCCTCTGCATAGCGGTAGGTGATCCACGCACGGTCACGCACGACGAGAGCCTCATAGTGTGCTCTTAAATGCTCCCACAACTGATCGAAGGCGCTGCAAGGCTCTGATACCAGCTCTACCCGGACTCTCCACCCTCGTAGACGTAGGGTTGCCTGCACAGCGAGGTGTAGAAG
>JALZCF010000444.1 GCA_030863245.1 Chloroflexota bacterium | reverse complement strand
CGACATGACCGACACGATCCTCAATGCCTATGCAACGGGACGGGGGCGAATCGTCGTGCAGGCCAAGACGCATGTCGAGGAGATGAGCCGCAACCGACGCCGTATCGTCATCACCGAACTTCCGTTTCAGACGAACAAGTCGAATCTGATCGAGAAGATTGCGGACCTAGCGCGTGACGGTAAGGTGGATGGCATCACCGACCTGCGCGACGAGTCGGATCGGCGTGGGATGCGCATCGTCATCGAGCTGACGCGCAACGTGAATCCACCGGACGTGCTCGGCGCCCTGTTTAAGTACACGCCTCTACGGCAGACCTTCGGCGTCATCATGCTAGCGTTGGTCGACGGGCAGCCGCGGATGCTCTCCCTCAAGAGGGCACTACAACTGTTTGTCGAGCACCGACAGGATGTCATTCGCCGCCGCTCTCAGTATGACCTGGAGCGCGCGCGGGCGCGGGAGCACATCCTGGAAGGACTGCTCATCGCGCTGGATAATCTGGACGAGGTGATCGATACCATTCGGCGCTCTCGCCGGGTGGACACTGCACACCGTAACCTGATGCGGAAGTTCAACCTTACTCAGAAGCAGGCGCAGGCGGTGCTGGACATGCGTCTGGCCCGGCTCGCGGCGCTGGAGCGCAAGAAGATCGAGGAGGAGTACCAGGATGTGCAGGCGGAGATCGAGTACCTGGAAGGACTGCTCGGCGACCCGGCGAAAGTGCTCGGCGTGATCCGAGAGGAGCTGAAGGCGCTCAAGGAGCGCTACAACGACCCGCGTCGCTCGCTTATCATCACGGAGTCGGAGTACACCGGCAATGTCGTCCAGGCAGACCAGCTCATCCCGGATGGGGAGGTGTTGGTGACGATTACGGAGAGGGGAGAGATCCAGCGCATCATGAACGTGGCGCGCAAGCCCCGTTCGGGCCGCGGATACACCCAGATCGTCACCGCAAACAATCGGCACGAGTTGCTGCTCATCACAAAGAATGGCCGCGCGTGGCGCACGCCAGTCTACCAGCTCCCGGAGAAGACGGGACGCAGCAACGGCGAGAGACTCGCGCAGTTGCTGTCCGGCTGGGATCGGGGCGAGGCGGTCGCGGTGGCCCTTGACGTGCCATCGGATGATGATGTTCTCTCGCAGGGATACCTACTCGTTGTTACGCGAAGTGGCCGCGTCGTGCGCGTCAGCGCGAGCGAGGTGAAGAACCTGCACAGCGGCACTCTACTGGTCAACCTGGAGGAGGGCGACGAGGTACTGTGGGCGGGCTTCAGTCTGGGTGCGGACAACGTGGTGCTGGTGAGCGCGCAGGGGCAGGCAATCCAGTTCTCTGAATTGGATGTGCGGGCCACCGGTATCGGCGTACAGGGCGTATGGGGCATGAAGCTGGAGGAGAAGGACGATACGGTCGTCGGCGCCGGGTTGGCGTGGCAGGGCGATCACGTCGTCGTGATCAGCGAGCGCGGCGCGTACAAGCGCACGCCGCTAGCGGAGTATCCTACGCAGGGACGTTACGGCAAGGGGGTGCGAGCGATGAACCTGGATGAAGAAACAGGCCCACTCGCTGCCGCCACGATCGCACGGAAGGGCGACCGCTTGAGCTTCCACACGAACAAGCGGAAGACCTTTAACACGCAAGTGCGCCATGTGCCACGGCTTGATCGGTACCAGCAAGGTACGCTGGTGGCAGATATGCCCAGCTCAGAGCGCATCACGGAAGTACTGAAGTGGGAGGATGTGAGCGCGTGGCCAAACGGCTCCTCTGGCACAGAAAGTGCTTCGCAGGAAACAGAGAGCACCGAACAAGCGGAGTCTGCTTCAAGCGGGAGGAAGAAAACGCGCAAAGGATCTGCTGGCAAAAAGAGTAAGAAGCGAAATGCCAAGAAGAACAGTAAACGGGACAATGGGCAACAACTCAGCCTAGATCTGGCGGGTTCGAATGGCAGATCAGCGAGTTCTCAGGGTAGGAAGGCGAAGAAAGAAGGATAAAATAGGTGAAATAATCGCAGCATTGTTCGCTGCTTGTCTCGCGGGTGGCCCATTGTCATCTTGCACTATGGAAAGGAGCCAACCGTGGAAGTGACGTTTCGAGACAAAATGCTCGTCTGTGACGAATGTGGTAACGAGTTCGTGTACACTGTTGGTCAGCAACGGATGGTCTATGAAGAGAGTGGCACAGTTGAAGATCCGCAGTTCTGCCCTGTTTGTGCCGTAAAGATTGAACGTATGGGACGGGATTCCCCTTCGACGCGAGAGGAGGAGGCACGTCCGGAAAATGGGTATCATGCTGTCGAGGAACCTGCATATGACGAGGTGCGTGAGACGCCCGAAGAAGCAGACGTGAGGGAGCCCGGTGACCGTTCGGCAGAGTACCGGACGGGTAGGGAGCATCCGCTGTATGGACATGAGGGAGAGAGGAAGAGCGGGCGCGTGAAGTGGTTCAACGACCGCAAAGGATTCGGCTTCATCACCCTCGACGACGGCAACGAGCTCTTCGTCCACTACAGCGGTATCGTGGGTGAGGGCTACAGATCCCTCCAAGAGGGTCAGCGGGTACATCTCACGGTCGAGGATACCGATAAGGGTCCTCAGGCCACCGATGTAACGGTCGCCAGCGAGGAGCCAGAGGCTGTCACGTAATCATACAAACAGTAGGTAAAGAGAAAGACCGTCTCTTTCAGGGAGCGGTCTTTTTTGTTGCGCTGTGCTATACTCCAGGCCGTTCGCTGGAGGAGTGATGCCTGTAAGATACGACCTCCATCTGCATACTTTCCATTCCCCTGACTCCTTGAGTTCCTACGCCAGCATCATCGAGCGGGTGCAGCAGCGGGGGCTGACGGGGATCGCGGTGACGGATCACAACACGATGCGGGGCGCATTCGGCCTGGCAGAAATCGCGCCCTTTCCCGTGATCCTAGCGGAGGAGATCCGTACTGTGGAGGGCGAGATCATCGGATACTTCCTCCAAGAGGAGGTCCCGCTTGGTTTGGGACTGGAGGAAACCATTGCACGCGTGCACGAGCAGGGGGGGATTGTTGCCGTGCCACATCCTGTCGACCGGGTGCGCTCCTCCTCTGCGATCGGGGAAGAGGCACTGCTGCGCGTTATGGATCAGGTCGACCTGATCGAGGGTTATAACGCGCGATGCATCTATGCTGTCGACAACAGGCGGGCACAAGAGCTTGCGGGGCGCTACAGCAAGCCGATGACGGCGGGCAGTGATGCACACGCGCCGTGGGAGATCGGCCGTAGCTTTGTGGAGCTAGAGGCCTTCGACGGGCCAGAAGAATTCATCGCTAACCTTCGCAGTGCCCGACTAAATCGTAAGGGGAGGGGTGGCTGGGTTAGTGTCTTCTCCATTTTCGCAAAAGTCGCGAAAAAGACGGGGTTGGATCGATGGATTCAATACTAGTGCTATCTGCCTCTTTCCTGGCCGCCTTTGTTCCTACCAGCTTCTATGTCGTGCTCGCCTACCTGTTGGACCGCTACGAGAGAGAGCCGCTGTGGTTGCTGAGCATCGCCTTCCTGTGGGGTGCCATTCCCGCCATCGTCGTCTCGCTCGGTGTGGAGCTAGTGCTGGATCTCCCAATTCGGATCTTCGTGACGGGAGAGGGGGCGGACCTGATCAGTGCCACTTTTGTCGCACCCATCGTCGAGGAGGGTACCAAAGCGATCCCGCTGATCGCGATTTTCTGGCTTCATCGCCAGGAATTCGAT
>JALZCF010000392.1 GCA_030863245.1 Chloroflexota bacterium | reverse complement strand
GCCGAGAGCCGCTCTGTGCGGCTGACATGGAGGCGGCGCTCCGGAGCACGAGGCGTCTTCAGCCACGCTCCTTCACCCTGCTCCGCCCAGAACAGTTCATCCCGCAGCGGGTCGTAGATGGCGCCGACAACCGTTTCTTCCCGATGTTGGAGGGCGACAGAGACACAGAAGTGAGGAAAGGCATTGGCGAAGTTCGTCGTCCCATCCAGGGGATCCACGATCCAACGGAACTCGCTCTCGGTAAGCTGCTCCCCCGTTTCCTCTGCAAGGATAGCATGCTGCGGGAAGCGCTCGCGGATGCGGCCCAGGATCAACTTCTCGGCCGCATGATCCGCCGAGGTGACAAGGTCAAACTCGCTCGACTTGGTCTCGAGGGTCAACTCCCCCTCGTACCACTCCATCAACACCGCGCCTGCATCGCGCGCTAACTCAACTGCGAACTCAAGATACTGTCTCATAGTTGCCATTATAACAGTGGGAGGGAAAACTCCGAAGGGTAAGGGGAAGACGAGAGTGCTAGACAGTTGCCGATCCAGCACTCTACTTTACTCCGCGAGCCCCGGGAGATCTAGACTCGTAATGCGTGGTACGTGAACTACCATTGAGGTCATCACGCTGCCCCACCTCACCTATAGTTCACGCACCACGCACTACGCACCACGACATCTTACGTTTCACGCGGTTGGCTCTCTAGAAACCTCGCACCTTGCTTAGGTCCACGATGCCGTGTGGGAGGTCGGCGATGCGCTTGAGGAGTGCGAGGCGATTAGTGCGAATGGCCTCATCCTCTGCCATGACGAAGACCTTATCGAAGTAGGCGTCGATGGGCTCTCGCAATCCGTGCAGGGCGTGGAACAAGGTGTTGAAGTCGCTCTCTTCATCCACGACCTGCGCCGCCTCGCCATAGGCCTGCCACAGTCGGGTCTCCTCCTCATGCTCGAACAAGTCGGGCTCCACCTTGCCATTCACCATCTTTCCGCGGGTAATGCGGGCCGGGCGGGAGTAGGCAGTGAGCGCTTGCTGGAACGTTTCATCCTCAACGACCGCTGCTAGTTGCTCCGCCGTCTCCAGCGCGCCTGCGGGGTCGTAGCCACGCTCGGCAATAGCGGCCTGTACGACATCATGCGGGTACCCCCGATCCAGCAGCCACTGCTCCAATCGGCGGGTGATGAAGTCCAATACCTCCTGCTTGGCTTCCTCGCTCACCTCCACCGGCTGCGTCTCTGCAACGCGGTCGATCGCCGCGCGCAAGTCGAAGCGCAGGCCACGCTTTGCGAGCAACTCCACCACACCGATCGCCGCGCGCCGTTGGGCAAACGGATCGGCGGTGGCAGTCGGCGCCTTGCCCACCGCGAAGAGACCGACGAGGGAGTCCAGTCGGTCAGCAAGCCCGAGCACAAGGCCAGGTAGCGATGCCGGCTCGTTGCTGTACTGCTCCTCGATGGCACTGGCCACGGCCTCGCTCTCCCCGGAACGAAGCGCGTAGTGCCGGCCCATGATGCCTTGGAGCGAGGTGAAATCCATCACCATCTCCGTTACCAAGTCTGCCTTTGAGAGATAAGCGGCGCGCTCAGCCGTTACCCGCTCCTCGTCACTCAACCCTAACTGCCCCGTCAGCGAGGGCACGATGTCGCCTAATCGCTCACTCTTGTCGAGCATGGAGCCGAGGTCCGCCTGGAAGGTCAGGCCACCCAATGTTGGGCGGAACGCCTCGAGCGTCTTCTTGGTATCCTGATCCCAGAAGAACTGTGCATCGGCATAGCGGGCGCGGAGGACCTCCTGGTTGCCATGGCGGACAACGTCCTCATCCACATCGCCGTTCGGCTCCGCGATGAAGTAGGGCAGAAGGGGGGCCTCATCCTGACCACTGGCACCATCACCCTGGCCTACGACAGGGAAGTAACGCTGATGTTTGCGCATGACTGTGATGAGCACCTCGCGCGGCAGTGCCAGGTACGCTTCGTCGAAAGAGCCGCGAATGGAAGTGGGTTGCTCGACCAGGTTTGCCACCTCATCCAGCAGATCGTCCCGGACGCCCTCTGGAACCGCTCCACCCACCTCCTTGGCTAGCGCCTGCGCGCCCTTCCAGATCGCCGCCTTGCGCTCGGTGATGCTCGGGATGATCGCTTGCTCTTCCAGCTTATCGAGGTGGCTCCCTGCGTCTGAGATTTCGAATTCCGGTGAGCCAGCGGAACGTAGACCACGACTGGTGCGCCCGCTCGGCACACCCGCGAAGGTGAAGGGCATTACCATATTATTCAGGAGCGCCACGATCCACCGCAACGGCCGCCCGAACGCCACGTTCGATTCGTTCCAACGCATGGACCTAGGCCAGGGGATGCCCCCAATCAGGTCGGCCAGCACACCGGCGAGCACCTCTCCAGCCGGAAGCCCCTCCTCGCGGACAGTAGCAAAGACATAATCGGTCCCATCTACATCCCGCCGCTCCAGTTCCGAAACATCCACGCCCCGGCTACGCGCAAACCCTAGCCCTGCCTTCGTCGGGTTGCCCTCCTCGTCAAAGGCGATCCGGGCTGCGGGGCCACGCACCTCCTCCTCGCGGTCACTCTGGCGGGCATCCAATCCCCGTACATGCACGACGAGGCGGCGGGGCGTGCCGTTCACCACTAGCTCGTCATAGGAGAGGCGCCCCTCCTCAAACATCTTCGGCGCGCTTTCCCTTAGTGCCTCGACTGCAATGTCCACATACTGAGCGGGCAACTCTTCTACACCCACCTCCAGTAGGAACTCGACCTTGCCCTGCGTCGGCCAGGATGCCTCTGACATGTCAGGAGCCTGCTGGCGGCCCTGCCCCCTCTTACGCAGTGGGAAGCCCATCTCATCGCGCGTCTCTATCCATGAAGTGGCCACAGCGCGCGAGAGATTGCGCATGCGATTGAAGTAGGCAGCACGCTCCGTCACTCCGATCGCCCCACGCGAATCGAGGATGTTGAAGGTATGCGAGGTCTTGAGGGAGTAATCGTAAGCCGGGATCGTCAGCCCCTTCTCGAGCAGGCCAAGTGCCTCCTGTTCGTACAAGTCGAACATCTGCTTCACCCGCTCGGTATCTGCCGCTTCAAGATTGTAAACCGACTGCTCGTACTCGTTCAGCAGGAATATCTCGCCGTAGGTCAGCCCTGGCGCATACTGGATGTCCATCACGTGATCCACACCCTGTAGGCGCATCGCGATGCGCTCCAATCCGTAGGTAATCTCCACCGAGACGGGATCCAGAGTAAACCCACCGGCCTGCTGGAAGTAGGTGAACTGGGTAATCTCCATCCCATCCAGCCAAACCTCCCAGCCGAGCCCCCACGCACCCAACGCGGGCGACTCCCAGTTATCCTCTACAAAACGAATATCGTGCGCGTTGCGGTCAATACCCAACGCCTCCAACGAGGCCAGATATAACTCCTGAGGGTTGCCAGGATCTGGCTTCAGGATCACCTGAAACTGGGTGTGCATCTGGAGGCGATTCGGATTCTCCCCGTAGCGGCTATCGTCCGGCCGGATCGAAGGCTCCACATAGCCGACGTTCCATGGCTCCGGACCCAACACACGCAAAAAGGTCGCCGGATTCGCAGTCCCCGCACCCAACTCCGTGTGATAGGGCTGCCAAATCATCGCACCCTGCTCCGCCCAGAAACGCTGGAGGCGCAGGATGATCTCTTGCATAGAAAGTGGTTGCTGACTCATGTTGTCTTTTTGTTTCTTGTTAGGTTATTGGCGTCTGTTGCATGTTGCATGTTGCATGTTTCACTGAGGCAAGACGTAAGCGCAAAAGGTAATGCACGAAATGTAAACGAAATAGGCAACACGCCTACGCAAACATGTAATACGCAATCCGTAACATGCAACATGCAACAGCTTGGATTATAGGGGAGGAAGGGGAGATGTCTAACTCTGAGGGATTTTGCGACTTCCACCCCGTCGACCATTCCTCATTTTGCTGAAACTTTGTTACTATAGCTCTCATACGGTGTAGTCACCCCATCAGACAGTTCAGACAGTTCCTGGAGTTACCCAATCCCTCGTAACGGTTTACCTCGGGGTTCAGGAGCTCTTAGAGGCTCGCAGGAACTTGTTGTCAGCGAATCGTTACCACTTTTCGGTCAGTAGAAGAGAGCATCAATGAAGAGAGCATCAATATGGAAACGCTGATCAAGTTTTCACGGATAGTCGATCGCATATCAGAGCGACTTGGCTGGGTCTCGATGATGATCGTGCTCCTGACATTGGTAGTGGGGTTCTACAACGTGGTCGCCCGCTACGTGGGGCGTTTCATTGGGGTGCAGTTATCGTCCAACTTCTTCATCGAGTTGCAGTGGTACCTGTACTCGCTGGTCTTCCTGCTAGGTTTCGCCTACATCCTCAAACATGAGATCAACGTACGCGTCGACTTTATCTACGCCAATTGGCCCCCCAAAAAGAAAGCGATGCTGAATTTCTTGGGCCACATCTTCTTCCTGATCCCCTTTACCATCCTGGGTATCCTCGTGACGATCAACCCTGTCTTGCGATCGTGGGGGCGTTTGCCGGGTGGGGGCTGGACCTCATGGGAAGTTTCGCCGGATCCCGGCGGACTGCCACGGGCACCACTCAAAACCATGATCATCGTGGCGTTCGTCCTCCTGCTCCTGCAGACCATCTCGGAGCTCATCAAGCTATGGCTGGTCTTGAAAGGGAAGGAAGAGTACCTCACGCTCGACAAGCGGGATCCGGAGATACCTCTGCGAGTTGAGTGATTCCCCAGGTATGCAGGTCACGTCACCCTTGGCTATAGAGGACGGTCCTCTTTTTGGAGGAGAGAGTTAATGTTCGAGTGGCTAGCGCTTGTGATGTTTGTGCTCTTCTTCGTGCTCATCTTGTATGGCTATCCAGTAGCTTTTTCCTTTGCCGGAACGGCTGTCGTGTTTGTCGTCATCGGCTTGGCAGTAGGCGCCTTCAACCTCAATCTGTTGCGTCTCCTGCCAAGCCGATGGTTTGACACCATGTCCGACTTCACATTGCTGGCGATTATCTACTTCGTCTTTATGGGTGCGGTATTCGAGAAATCGGGCTTGGCCGAACAGTTGCTGGAAACGATCGGTATCCTGCTGGGTCCCCTGCGTGGCGGTCTGGCACTTGCCGTGGTATTCGTCGGAACATTGCTGGCGGCGGCAACCGGCGTGGTGGCGGCGACTGTTATCGTGATGGGTCTGCTGGCGTTACCCGTCATGGTGCGCTACGGCTACGATCATAAGCTAGCTACCGGCATCATTACGGCCTCCGGCACCATGGCACAACTCCTTCCACCGAGCATCGTGCTGGTGGTGCTAAGCGATCAGATCGGTGTCTCGGTCGGCGATATGTTCCTTGGTGCTGTGATTCCAGGTCTGATTTTGGCTGGTCTATATGCCGTGTACGTCATCTTCATCGCCATGATCCGGCCGGAGGATGCACCTGCCCTCCCGTTGGAGGCTCGTACGTTGAGCGGCTGGGCTCTCTTGCGGCGCGCGCTACTTGTCGTCGTGCCTCCCATCCTGCTGATTTTTGCGGTGTTAGGTAGCATCTTTTTCGGCATCGCCTCGCCAACCGAGGCGGGAACGGTGGGGG
>JALZCF010000387.1 GCA_030863245.1 Chloroflexota bacterium | reverse complement strand
GCTCCCCAGTGCGCACGTCATTCGCCAGATCCAGCAAGGTCCCCTGCCGCCGCGCCAGGTCATCCAGCTCCTTCTTTTCGCGGCTCATCCCCTTCCAGTTGACCGATGCGCCCTTGCGAGCCAACGTGCTGATGCGCGACTGGATCTGGTTCAACTTCTCCTCAAGGGCCGCCAGTACCACAGCGCGCTCCTGTGTCTCAATCTGCTGGCGCAGGCGCTCTTTCTCCGCCTTCTCCTCCGCTTGGAAGTACTGCTCCTTCAGCTCAGCTAGATCGGTCCGGGCCCGTGCAGTTGCCGCGTCCATGTCGAAACCGATCTGCACCCCCTTCCCCGTGCCGCCCATCACCGTCTGATAGGGCGCCATCGGGACGTCCTCGGCAGGGAGTTCCGGCAGGATCGGCTCACCATCCACTGTCTCCAGCAGCGAGTTCCCCACCCGCAACTTGTAATCGAGGTTGGGCAGCGGCTCGACCTGATCCCGCTCCAGGTCCACCACCAAGGAGAGCCAAAGCCGCAGCTTGGCTATCTCGATTGCCTCCGGCTTGATATCCACACCATGCAGGGCGTGGGCGATAAACTCCCGCTTCCACTCCGCCACCAGTGCACTGGAGCGAGCCACATCGCCTCCCAGTATGCGGAAAACGGCGCGCTTGAGCGTGATCATCTCCTGCAACATACCCAACAGGAATGCACCCGTTCCTACCGCCGGATCCAGCACGCGCAGCCGCTCCAGCGCTTGCTCGATCTTGCGTGCCTCGCGTACGGTGAGGCCGTGGTGATAGTTAGGCCCGACAACCTCGCTCTCTTCCTCATCGAAGAGGGCACGCAATCGCTCCCGTGGGAGTTGGGTTTGCTCTTCCAGATAGCCAAGCAACGCCTCACGGCACATGTAGTGGACGATGGAGCGCGGCGTGTAGCGGGTGCCCGACTTCCCACGCTCCTGCTCCTCCATCATGTTCTCGAACACCTTGCCCAACATCTCCGGATCCACCGCCACCTCCTGCTCGGCAGGCGTGTCTTCCGTGATCGTGAAGTTGTAGTCGTTGAAGAAGCGCAGCGTGCCCATCTCGGCATTGGGATCGAAGAGCTCGTTGGGCAGGTAGATGAGGTTCTCTTCCTCGATGACCGTACGGTCGAAGAGACCGCCGTTCAAGTAGGGGATGGAGCCCCAGCGCGATTGGTCATTCGACCGGCGCTGGTTCAACGTCTCGAAAAAGAGCGGCATGAGCACGAGCGCGTAATAGTTGCCCTCGTCGCCTACCGTTTTGCGGTACTGGTTCGAGAGGAACTTGGGATCGCCCGCCAGCCACCCCTTCTCTTGGATGAAGTAGAGGAACATCAACCGTCCCAACAATCGCTGGGTAAAGGTGTGCAACGTATCCGGATCATTGAAGGCCGCCACACCCCGGTTGTTCGTGCGAATCGCCTCCTGCACCCGCTCGAACAGAGCCGCATACTCCCGGTAGAAACGATTCGTCACCCGCTCCACATCGAAAGCCTCGACGTGTGCCTGATACAGCTCATCCGGATCGCGCCCCTCGACCGCCAGCCCCTCCAACACATCCAGATCGTGGCGCGTCGGATTGAGCGTATCCACCACCAGCTTGCGGATGCGTACCTTGCCGCCCTCACGACGCGGGTTGACAAAGGTCAACCGGCGGAAATCGGTAGTCGCGACCAGCAAGTAATGCCCGCCACGGTCGAGGAAATTCTTCGCCAGCGACCGCAGCCGCGTCATCGCATCCTCCTTCAAATGGAAGAGGATGACTTGCAACTGCCCCTCCTGGTCCGACAGCAAGTAGAGGTCACGAATATTCACGAGGTCAGACGGCGCGAAGCCAATCGCCTCCTTGGGGAGCGGCGTCACATCGGGGAGCACCTCGTAGCCAAGCTTGCTCCACAACTGCAAAAGCCCCTCCGGCTCCCGCGCCAGCCGGATATCCTCCAAAACCAAATGCCGCTTCGACGGAGCCATAACAACGAACCCTTCCAAAGAGTAGAAACCAAAAAGCCCCGGCCACCGCCAAGGCTATCGTGCAGACAAAACACAACTGTGGACCACGCACAACCTGCCGCCAAGGCCGCGGCGGTTTAGCCAGGCTCTGGAACGTAGAATCGCCACCGTCCAGAGCCACTCTGTTGACTGAACCAAGTATAGGAGGAACCGCCCTTTCCCGTCAACCGATCGCTCTAGGCACCTCCCCCATCGGTAGGCTGGTAGTGCAAATTCGTACCAAACACTTCTTCCATTCTGAGCGCCTTCCGAGCCGCCCCCACATGCCTAATTCAAATCCATTAATCCTGCAATCCGTGCTCTATCCCCTGCCTCTCACCAATCGCTGCTCCTGCCGCACGATTCGTTCAAGCGCGCTCTCTCCCCTCGTCATGGTTGTTGACTCGAGACCTGGGAACTTCTTCTGGTCGGGGACTCCGCTTGTGCCAGAATTCTGCGATTGTTCGGCTATAATAGGTTACACATCGATGCTCACATAACCTGGCCACAAAACGTAACAAGTTCACTTAGTCCTACCTTGAGGACTGAGGAAGGGCCCTGAGTCATGAGCAGTCAATTGCCTATCCATCTGACGCGGTTCATCGGCCGGGAGCAGGAGATAGGCGATATCAGACGCCTATTGGTCCACACACGCCTCCTGACCTTGAGTGGGCCAGGCGGTAGTGGAAAGACCCGCCTGGCAATTGAAGTGGCGCGCGAAGTCGCGGAGAGGTATGAGGACGGCCTGGTGTGGGTCGATCTGGCCACGATAGCAGAAGCATCCCTGGTGGCGCAGGCCGTGGCGAAGGCGGCCGGGGTGACGGAACAGCCGGGCCGCTCATTCAGGGAGGCGCTGGCTGCCTTTCTCCGCGACGCGCACCTCCTTCTCGTT
Organism: Chloroflexota bacterium; assembly: GCA_030863245.1. Taxonomy (GTDB): domain Bacteria; phylum Chloroflexota; class Anaerolineae; order Ardenticatenales; family Ardenticatenaceae; genus JALZCF01. Next base: position 1,631 of record JALZCF010000387.1, on the reverse strand, counting down.
CTGGACAACTGCGAGCATCTCGTCACTGCCTGTGCGCGGCTGGCAGGTAGTTTGTTGAGCGCATGTCCAGGCCTGCAGCTTCTGACAACCAGCCGTGAACCGCTCGCGCTCGCCGGTGAGACAATCTACCCCGTGCCGGCCCTCTCCTTCCCGACCGATGGCCCGCTGGCGAGACCGGGTTCGCTGGAGATGCTTTCGGCGGATCTTCTGGAAGAGTTGCAGGGCTATGAAGCGATTTCCCTTTTTCTGGATCGCGCCACAGCGCTCATGCCTGACTACGCGTTGACGGCCGAGAACGTACGAGCGGTCACCTCTATCTGCCGCCAGCTGGACGGGATGCCGCTGGCGATTGAACTGGCGGCGGCGCGCGTCAACGTGTTGACGGCCGAGCAGATCGCTGGTCGCCTGGACGACCAATTCGCACTACTCATTTCTCACCACAGGGGCGGGATTGCCGCGCGCCATCAGACCCTGCGGGCGGCCATTGACTGGAGTTACGATTTACTCACGACATCAGAACAACTCCTGCTGCAGCGGTTATCGGTCTTCGCGGGCCGCTGCACGCTGGCGACGGTGGAGGCGGTGTGCACGGGCGAGGGGGTCGAACCAGACCAGCTCCTCAACCTACTCTCCTCGTTGGTCAACAAATCCCTCGTCGTGGCCGAGACGCTCCGGCCACGCGATGCACGTTATAGCTTGCTAGAAACCATCCGACAGTACGCCGCTGAGAAGTTGCAGGCGGCTGGCGAACAGCCAACGCTCCGCGACAAGCATTTACAATGTTACCTCCAGCTCGTCGAAGAGACCGAGCCCAAGCTCAACGGGGAATACCAGCAATGGTGGCTGGACTGGCTGGAAGATGAATTGGATAACATTCGCGCGGCCCTGTCCTGGTCACTGGAGAGCGATCAAATCGAGTCAGGGCTGCGCATAGCCGCTGCCCTGTATCAATTCTGGACGATACGCGACTATAGAGCGGAAGGCCTGAGCTGGTACGAGCGGCTGCTCGCCCAACCGAAGGAAGGGATTTCTCCTGCAGTTCGTGGCAACGCCCTGGCCTACGCCTCCCTCATGGCCAGTTTCGCCGGCCAGACAGAAACTCAAATCAGGTACGCGGAGGAGGCTGTTCGCGTTGGGGAGGTTGCCGGCGAGGCGGGCAAGCAGGCACTCGCTAACGCCCTGGGGGCACAGGCCTACGCGGCGCGCAGAACGGGGGACTTCCATACCGCAATGACCCTTGGCCTACGGCAGATCGAAGTGCATCGCGAGCTGGGCGATCGATACATGGTAGGTCTGGGATTGTGTTATTACAGTTTCATGGCCATGTCGCTGGAACAATACGATAAGGCCCATGCCATGCTGGACGAAGGGCTCCCTCTGCTCCGGGAAGCAGGCAATCCCTACCGGATTGCCATGGCGCTCAACTATAGGGGTGACCTGGCCCGCTGTGAAGAGAACCATGCCGAGGCAGTGGCGGCTTACGAGGAAAGCATCACGCTGCTGCGCGACCTGGGTGGCAAAGGTGGTATCGCCCACGCCCTCAACGACCTGGGGAAGGTGGCGCTGGTCCAGGAACACTACGCACAGGCCATCAGGTTGTATCACGAGAGTTTGGCCGTGCTGCGCGAATT
>JALZCF010000369.1 GCA_030863245.1 Chloroflexota bacterium | reverse complement strand
AAGGGCGTAAACGACAACCGCGCTGGACTCTGTGCAACGCGGTGCAAAACAGTCGTGGAGGGGGCTGCAAGAAGTGTGCCACCAGCGTGACACTGTGGCGTTAGTTATGGCGAACGCGGTGGAAGATGAAGGAGCTATCTCCGATCTGGATCTCGTCCCCATCCTGAAGCGAGGCGACAGCGTTGATTGGCTGCCCGTTCACCATCGTGCCATTGGTAGAAGAGTAGTCGAAGATCGTGAACTCGTGAGCCGTAGCGGCATCGGTACGATGGGTAATCTGCGCGTGCAGTCGCGAGACACCGTGGTCATTGATAGCGATATCGCAGTCATCGAACCGTCCGATTGTCGTGCTGGTCGCCTGGCGCAGTAGCCACGTCTGACCGCTGCGCTCTCCTTGCTTCGCAGTCAGCACGGCGACGGGAATCCGACTGCGTGCAGTACTATTCAGAGTATAGGAACGGCCCGATCCCGTATCCGTATTGAAGAGAGGTAACCGGTTGGCATGGGTATCTTCGTTCTTGTCCTGCTTTTCCGTCTGCGACAGATCGCCGTTTATCACAGACGCAAAGCGGCTACTGTCTGGTTCCCAGACACGACGCGCCCCAGGTGGCCGGCGCAGAAGGAGTACCATCGCTGTACCTAAAATAAAGCCCACCGTACCGCTCGAGATCACTAGAATTAGCTCGTGTGTCATCCTCTCTTGCCACCTTTCCACCGCGAGAACTATATCATATCATACTAGGAGGCGCTGATGATAACAAGGGGGAACAGCTCGTGGAGCGGGCAGCGGGGAGCGGGAAGCAGAACGGCGCCGTCTGCTGCCTGCTGCCTGCCGCCTGCGATAACAGGGAGCAAGGAGCTGTTTGACCACTAGTCAGGAATCAGTGATCAGCGATCACTGATCACTACCGTGAAAGCTATGGATCTGATAGCGGGTTTGTCTGCGGCGGTGCTTGCAGGGGGAGCATCTTCGCGGATGGGACAGGACAAGGGGTTGCTCAGGCTGGGTGAGGAGCGGCTGATCGAGCGTGTGGTAGGGCGGTTGGAGGCGCTGAGCGATGATGTGATGGTTGTGACCAATCATCCCGAAGTGTATGGCTTTTTGAGGGAGCGGGTGCGTTTCGTGCGCGATATAACGGGGCCGGGGCAGGGACCACTGGCGGGGATCGCGAGCGCGTTGACGGCGGCCGGGCACCCGCGCGTGCTCATCGTTGCCACCGATATGCCCTTTCTCAATATTCCTCTACTCCGCTACCTCGCCCAACTCAACCCCTCTGCAGATGTGGTGGTGCCGGTGGTTGCGGAAGATGGGTTTCCAGAGACGTTGCACGCCATCTACAGTAAGGGAGCGCTGCCTGCCATTGAAGCACAACTCGCCACAGGGCGCCGCAAGATCACAAAGTTCTTCCCCCATGTCCAAGTACGCTTTGTACCTCGCAGCGAGATCGCTCCCCTCGACCCTGACTTTCGCTCCTTCTTCAATGCAAACACGCCCGCGGAGTGGGAGGCGGCTGAGCGAATGTTTGAACGGCAGTGATCAGTAGAGGCATGTTGGGGCGCATGGCCTCTTCTGCTATATCTGCATGGAGGGGCCCCAGTGCCGCAACAATTGTTGGTACGTGGGGTCTTGGTATCGATCGAGTTGGAAGGTTGGCGCGTAGCTGGGGAGAGGGCTCCCGGTTAGGTGCGCCGCTAGCAATTCTCCTGCCCCACAGGCGGCCATCAATCCATAACCTGAAAGGGCACCGATGACGTAGGCCCCTTGCACTGGAAGGGGGCCGCAGAGGAAGCGGTTCTCTTCGGTTCTGGTGTAGTACCCTCCATCGACGTAAGGTCTCGGGAGACGTTCCAGGTAGGCTTGCAGACCAGGGATCATGGTGGCCATACCACGCAAGGCTAGCTCGGGAAAGTACGGATCCGCCGGGAGCGGGAAAACGGGTTCAATCGGCTCCGGATGGTACGGCCAGAGGATAAGAACATTAGGACTGCTGCGACCACCCTCGGGGCGCGCGTGGACGCCGGGTGGGAACTCGTCGAGCAGCCAGCTCGTTTCCTCCCACTCAGCCAGCGCGTCACGCGCTTCTCTGGTCCAGGCCAACTTCTGTGGATCATCCCAGATCAGTAGTGGGGCATCGCGGGGGATCACACCTAGGCGATCGGGGAAGGAGGCCTTGAGGTGCAGCTCAGAGAAGACAGGCAACTCTACGCCCAGCATGTGGCCTACCTCCTTCAACATGGGGCCAGCCGCATTGACGAAGCTGGAGCAGGCAACCGTGATGGCAGAATTACCCTGACGGAGCTCGACCTTCTGCACGCGGCCCCCAGCTACCACTACCCCCTCGACATGAGCATTCATAAAGCGCACGCCATGTGCCCTAGCGCGCTGAAGGAGATAGATCCCCAACTGCTGCCCGCTGAACCACCCGCAACGCCTTGCGTGGAGGAGAGCGACGGTTCGCTTAGAGTGGTACGGGAAGTACTCGCGGATCTGCACCTGATCGAGAATCAGATCGGCACCGGTGGGCTGCCCCTCGTAACCTGTGGGCGGGGCGGGCCGGTAGGTGGAGCGAGTTGAGAGGCCCTCATGGTAGCGTATAGGGCCTGCCCCCTCTTCTCTGGCTGTCTCCGCCAATCGGCACAACTCGGGAACATGCTCAGGGTCAGCAGTAGCGTAGACGTAGCCGCGACGATTCAGCTGAAAGAGGTTATCACTCTCCTTGGCCAGCGCTTCCAGGAGATCGATACTCCGATTCATGAGGCCGATCATGGCCTCATCCGGACCAGGCCACCAGTTACGGTACGCTTCCGTCGACTTGTCACTCGTGAGCGAGAGCGGCGGTCGCTCATCCACCAGCACGATCCTCCGGAGCCCATGCCTCACGGCGAGATGATACGCCGCCGATATCCCAGCAATCCCAGCCCCACAGATCACCACCTCAGCGCTTAACGCTTTCATCCTTCATCCTTCCGTTCCGCTCCCCGCTCCCCGCTCCCCGCTCCCCGCTCCCCGAACTCGCTACCAGATCGATTCCACCCGCCCCACGACGAACTTCAGGTACCGCCCCTCCATGTGCTGTGCCATGATAGGGTGGTCAAGGGGGTGACCAGCATCGTGGATGATCTGGAAGCGGCGTCCGGCCTGCCGGGCAGCATCGGCGAGGATGTCGCGGAAGGTGTCGGGGCTAACATAGGTGGTACAGGAGGAAGCCGCGTAGAGACCGTCCGTCTCTGTCACGCGTAGTCCCATCGCGTTGACGCGCGTGTACGCCTTGATCGCTTGGGGTAGCTGATCCTTGGAGCGCGCGAAGCTGGGCGGATCGCAAATGACAAGGTCGAAGCGCTGTTTCTTGACGCGTTGTTGTTCAAGGTAATCGAAGACATCCGCGACGACAAACTCATGCAGCTCGGGCTCGAAGCCGTTGAGCACAAAGTTCTCTCGGGCGTCTATTGCGGCGCCAGGTGCGATGTCGACGCTCGTGATGTGGGTCGCACCACCGCGTGCAGCATAGAGGGAGAAGGCACCGGAGTAGGAGAAGAGGTTGAGGACCCGTTTGCCCGCCGCGAAGTTCTCTAAGTAGCGACGGTTCTCCCGTTGGTCCAGGAAGAGGGCAGTTTTCTGTCCCTCGTATAGATCCGCACGGAAGCGGAGCCCGTGTTCCACAATGACAAGGTCGCGTGGCGGGAGGCGCCCCCAGAGCAACTCGATTTTCCCTGTTTCTTCGTCCTGTTGCCCGCGAATACGGCGCACGATGCCCTGTAGTGGCACTGTCTCGTGCATCGCCTCCACTATCCAGGGCAAAATCGTCTCCAGGCTTTCAGCGTAGGTGACCAGGACCGCGTAGGGACCGTACAGGTCCGCGGTCACCCCCGGCAGATAGTCTCCCTCACCGAAAAGCCAGCGATAGGCTGTTGTCTCTTGCTGCTCCCGGATAGGCGCCCGTAAGGCCCACGCCGCCCGCACCCGCGCTGCAACCCACCTCTCATCCGGCACGACCCGCTGTGAGAAGACCCGTAGCGCAATCGGGGAGGTTGCATCCCACAGCGCGTAGCCGCTCCAGCCCCCTGCTTTCACCCGAACCCACGTTCCCGACGG
>JALZCF010000335.1 GCA_030863245.1 Chloroflexota bacterium | reverse complement strand
GTTCTAGACGATTACTTCCGTACTCCAGCGCATACTCCCGATAGATGGTTGCGGCTGGAAGCTTCCCAGGCTTGCGCACCGGCACGAAGCCTGCCCCTAGTTCCACTGCGAGTGCTGTCCCAAAGATGAACCCGCGGGATTCGATCCCTGCGACGATATTGACCTCCTCATCTTGATAGCGTGCCACCAGGGCATCCGTGACCTCTGCCAGCGCGGCGGCGTCTTTCAGTAAGGTTGTGATATCCTTGAACAATATTCCCTTGACCGGGAAATCTGGTACATCTCGTATCAGCTCTTTGAGGTGTTCCATTGGCTACCCCCTTCCAAGTTGACTGTTACGCTATTCGGGCAGATGGGCAGCAATAACCTCCTGTGCTGCATCGTGGAGCTGCCCGTTGGTCACGAGCACGTTGCCCCCTTCGATTCGCCAGGGTGAGCCACTCAGCGCCGTGGCGCGCCCACCGGCCTCGCGCACGAGTAGCTCGCCCGCTGCCATGTCCCACGGTGCGAGGGAGTAGTTGAAGTAGATATCGGTCCAACCGGCTGCCACCGCGGCAAAGCCGAGAGCGGCGCTGCCCATCGAGCGAAGCGTGTGTGCCTCCTCCCCCAACGCCCCAAATATTGCCAAGCCTAGGCGTCGTCCTTCCGGGTGGCGGGACCAGTCGCAGGCTACGATCGCCTCGGCCAGCGCCGTGCGATCGCTGACCTCAAGGGGGACACCGTTGAGCGTTGCACCTTGCTCGGCCGCTGCCGCGAACGTCCAACCCACCGCAGGGGCGTGGATGACGCCGACCTTCCCCACCCCTTGATGGCGCAGGCCAATACTGATCGAGAAAAGGGGTAGACGGTGCGCAAAGTTGCTGGTGCCATCGATGGGGTCCACGATCCAGGTTGGCACGGTATCGTCGAGGACATCGCCTGGGTGATAGGCCTCCTCACTCAGGATGGCGTGATCGGGATAAGCCGCGCGCAGCGCCTCAGAGATACTCTCCTCCGCCGCGAGATCGGCATCGGTAACGAGATTCCGCGCGTCTTCACCTTTGATATGGACCGCTACCTCTGCCCGGTAGTAGCGCATGACCAGTTCGCCAGCCTCCTGCGCGATTTCCTTGGCGGTTGTCAACCACTGCTCTCTCTGAGATGCTGTCATGGTTGCAGGAGTCCTTGGGTGCGTTGCACTGCTTCCTCCAATGCTTCTTGGGGCGTACTCTGACCGTTGATGGTACTGAGCATCGCCTCCGCGAGCGCCTGTTCGACCTCGGGTAGCTTTGCCAATAATGGCTTGGAACGGCTGAAGGGGAGCCATTCCGATGCCTGTCGTAGACTCGAGGACTTGGGCCACTGTGCAATGAGTCTCTCCATCGCACTACGGCGTACTGGATAGGCATCTAATGCTTCGGCCCAGCGATAGTTCGACTCGGTACTGGTCCAGAAACGTAGGAAATCTTTAGCCATCTCTTGCATCTCGGGATCACTGTGGAAGATCGCAACGTTACCACCGGTGGCAAGTGTCACAGGTTCCCCGTTGGTAGAAGGTGGCGGAATCACGGCCATATCGAAGGCTGAGTTGATACGTGCCTGGTACATCGGGATGGCGGCGGTGCTATCGAAGGTGAACAGAGTGTTACTGCTAACGAACGCGTCAACCTTGGCGTCATGGGTAGGCACCTGGTGGAGTCCGTCCACCGCGCGCAGTGCTGCCAACCAACGCATGGCTGACTCACCCGCCTCGCCCAGAAAGGCTGGCTCTTGGCCGCTCTCGTCCACCACCTCGCCCCCGTGGCTCCACAGCCATAAGAGCGCGACTGAACCAGTAGGGAATGCAGCCAGACAGTTCTCACCTCCCGCCTCACGATGGGCCGCACAAAGTTGTACGAATTCCTCCCACGAATCGAGAGGAAGTTCGCCCCCTAACTCCGTGACTCGCGTGCGGTTCATGAAAAGCAGTGTCTGGTAACGGTGAACCGGCCAAGCATAGAGCGCATTCTGTGCCTCGGGGTACCGAAGACTATCAAAGAAGTGCATGTAATAGTCCTCATCCCCGACCGCCTCACCGCTCTCTTCCTCCAATAACGTATCTAATGGAAGCAAGACATCTGCCTCTACATAAGTGGCGATATCCGGCGGACGGACCAAGGCCAGGGTAGGTGGCATCTCTGTTTGGATTGCTGCCAGTAGTTTCTGATGGAGTGTCTCTTCATTGGGAGAACGCTCCAATCTCACACGTACGTCTGGTCCCTGCCTCAAGGCCCATTCATCAGCAATATCCTGCAGTACCCTGGCCTGTTTAGGCGGCAGGGCATGCCAGAGCGTCAACAGCCGTTGGGAGGGTGAGGGCGTCGTAGGTGCAGGAGAGGCGACCCCCTGACATGCGACAAGCAAGCAGGGTATACACAAAAGGAGCGCCATCCGGATGGTATGGCGCCAACGTAAAGTGAGCATGTAATTCTACCTCATCGTTATTCTGTGTGATGCCTCATCGGACCACAGAACGCGGGTAGTATAACTTGCCTTAGTGACAGAGTCAATCATGCTCTCTGCTGCGCCATGCAAGGAGTGGTTCGGGGAGACTGGAGGCTGGAGGTTCATTTGCGAAAAGCTGCCTTGATTCTGCAGTAGAAAGGCGAGAGGCCGTACGAAAAGTACAGGAATTCTCGTTCATTAGGTCGGTAACAGTGTGAAGGAATCTGGCGAGGCATCGCACTGTCTCTCGTCCACATGGAGGTAAGAGTGGAGCATATTCTGTTAATCGGAACGCGCACGAGCACCCTTGACTCGTTGAGCGAGATGATCCGCTCGTGTGACTACGAGCTTTCAATCGCCAGGAACCAGCGGGCCGCTCTCGACCTAGCACGCTGCCACCGTCCCGATCTGATCATTATCGATAACACCTCGATACGACTGGCTGGTTCGACCCTGTCTCACGCCCTACGCCGTCTACTAGACGTGCCCCTCATCGCGATCGTCAGGGAGCGGAAAGCGTTTGAGGCAACGAACAATACCCACCTCCTGGTCAAGCCCTACACGGCGAATCAGTTGCTTCAATGTATTCGACGGGCACTGCAATATCCACGGGATATTACCTGTGGACCTCTCAAGTTGGATCTCCGCAAACGATGGGTCTATACGCCATCCCATGACTTACCGCAACGACTCCCTCCGAAGCAATTCGCCCTCCTTCGCCTTTTGATGCAACAGCAGGGGCGAATTGTTACGCGGGAGATGGTCATGGCGGAGGTGTGGGAAACAGAGTTCATGGACGACACGCGTACCCTAGATGTCCACATTCGTTGGCTACGAGAGAAGATCGAGGCCAACCCGAGCGACCCCTGTTACTTGCACACGGTGCGTGGTAAGGGATATTGCCTTGAATGCGACGATGAGGAGCTGTTTGAAAGGTGAATTCACTTCGTCGCCCGCTTCAGGAGCCGTCCCTCGAGTGCCCCCAGGTCAACAGAACCATCCAGAGTTACCCTTGTAGCAGTGAGCAGATCGTAGAACGTGCCTTGGAGGGTAGGGTGGTGAATCGTGGCTGCCTCCTCCGCACGATTCAAGGCCAGGAACAGGACGCTTTCTTCCCGCACATGCCGACCGAGGTACTGATCCTCGGTGACATGGAGGGTTTCGCGGAATGTGGGGCGCATGGCGGGCTCCTGCTGGCGGAGTGCACCAAGTTGTTGGAAGAATGCTACCAGATCGGCACGCCTCTCCACCAGTTCCCATCGCATCGGCTCACGGGAGACTTCCAGTCCCCATTCTCCCTTGTCGTACTGTTGCTCCAGAGCCACCTCAGTTCCGTAGTAGAGGATCGGCGGGTTGGGGAGCGTGTAGAGAACGAGCGACGCCAGCCGCAACCTTTCAACCGAGCCTCCTGCAACAAAGAGAAATCGATCCATATCGTGATTGTCGAGGAAAGCAGGGCGGGAAAAGCGGCTCTGGGGCGGGAAGAAGGCTTCGTGATCGCGCAGGAAATGATCCCACTGTATCAAGTTCCGGCTGCCATGTGCGAAGACGCGGCGCAGCATATCCTCCACTTGGAAGTCCAGTACACCATCCAGGTAACCCAGATAACTTAACTGGTTATCCGGCGTATCAACGATCTCCCCGAAGCACCACACATCTGGCTTGATCTGCTTCAAGCTGCGCCAGAAATGCGCCCAGAAGGCGTGGCTTGGCCCATGCGCGTAATCGAGGCGGAAGCCATCAATATCGAACTCCCGTACCCACATGGTGGCGGCGTCGAGGAGATAGTCGCGCACCGCCGGACAGTCGGTGTTCAGCTCCGGCATGCTTTTCACCCCGAAGAAGGTGCGGTAGCCGTGTGGCGCGTAACCGGGATCGAACCCGAACCACTCGCGCAGCTCGCTCGTCGGTTCAGCGAGTGCCTGTTGGAAGAAGGGGTGCTCGTCGCAGACGTGGTTGCATACGAAGTCGAGCATGACACGAACATCGAGCGCGTGTGCCCGATCAACCAACTCCTTTAAATCCGCCCGGCTGCCAAGCCGCGGCTCTACCCCATAATAATCGGTGGCATCGTAGCCATGGTGGGTCGGACTCGGGAAGAGGGGTGAGAGCCAGATACAGGTTGCGCCCAGGCGCGCGATGTGGTCCAGCTTCTGGATCGTTCCTCGCAGCGTGCCTCCATGGATAGCCAGGAGTGAGATACCTGCGGGCCAGGGCTCGTCATTCTCCCGGGCGAAGCGATCCAGGAAAACCTGATAGACGACAGCCTCCTGCGCCCATTGCGGTGGTGCGAAGTGGTCGATCGAGCGGGCGAAAGTGCTACCCACACCCGGCTCTGCCTGTAGGGGGGGCGCCTCATCCAGGACGAGTGCCTCCTCGACGACCCGTTTGGGGTCCGGCCAATCCGCCCAATGCCATGTTCCCGCCGCGCTGCGTGCCCCAATGCGGTAACGAAAGAGCGTTCCCTCCGGCAGGCCACTCATCTCTACCTGCCACTCCGTCACGTATCCCCATGCGGCTGTGCTCCAATAGCGGCGGGTAGGCTGGAAGATGAGCCGGTCACTCTCCTCGGTCGCCTCACTACCGTCCGTCGTGTAGTAGGCAACCATCTCCTGCATCGGAAAATCGGGGCCACTCGTGACCATCAGTGTAAAGGCTTCGCCCGGGGATGGGTCACGAGGGACGGTGCGAACGCGATGTTGCACGCCTAGCGCCGATGTGCGCTCGTGAAGAAACTTCAGCTGATCGGTAGAGAAGGTTCCAAAGATATGTTCTTCCACGGTGATCCTGTGCAAGGAAAGCAAAAAGACACCGTGAGGGTGGAAGCGGTGCCTTTAAGCAAGAATATTGGTTTCCGAATGGCACAAAACAGCTGATTGCTCTGCCACTTCAAATGTGATTAAACTTCCACTTTCGCGGCGTTGAGTCGCGCCATCAGACGAGACTTGCGACGTGCAGCGTTATTGGGGTGGATGACGCCCTTCGACGCGGCACGGTCCAGCATCGCGCATGCCCTGCGGACCGCCTCCTCCGCCGCAGCCATATCGCCTGACTCAATGACGTTGCGCGCCTTCTTGACGGCCGTGCGCGCCCCACTGATGTAGCGGCGGTTGCGGAGGCGTCTTTTCTCATTTTGGATCATCCGCTTCTTGGCAGATTTTGTATTCGGCATTCCGCTCTTTTCTCCTTTCTTTCGAATTTCCAGCAAATTATTGTATCAATAAGAGCCCTCAATGTCTAATTTCTCGCTGGTTCTGGCCTGATGCAACGCTTGACAATTGATGGGTTGGCTCTAACCTGTGTGGGCAGGTGTGGGTCGATCTGTCCAAGAGAATGTGTCGAGTGTGGATTGATGATGGGGTTCGGGAGGGAGCTTCCCATGAGTGAGTGGTGGCGACATCTGAGAGGCAAACCTTTCTACTGGGTGCTTGATGGGAGCAATCCGGCGGCCGATCTCTTTATGCTGCGTTATGTACTTGAGCGACCGGAGCAGGCGCGCGCGCTACGAGCAGCACAACTTCGATTACGGGAGTCGCCGGAGGTAGAGGCACTGAAGGAGCAGCTCGCTATGGAGGGAGGGCTGTGGGCGCCGCGCTACCATACTTCTCTGTGGGTCCTGCGTCTCCTTGCAGAGCTTGATGTGCCTGGTGACGATGAGCGCATTGCAGAGGCGCTCGACCGTGTCCTGGATCAGGGGGAAGACGTGGAGGGAGTATCATCGCCCATCAATGCGAACGCGATTGTGGTGCATATGGCAGCGGTCTTTGGTTTCCATCGAGATGGTCGGGTGCAAGCGCGACTGGCGCGCCTCGAGGAACGACTGGAGGCGTGCGACCTCCCTGACCAAGCTGACGCGGCTGTCGACTGGCTGACACAGAGTGCGATGGCGCTGGCTGCCCTACCCGAAGAGGCACGCGATGCGGCGACGGTTGAGCGACTCGCCCATCGTCTTGAGGCGTTGGACCCAGCACCGATCCAACGCTACCGCCAGTATGGCTTTCCCACCTTCGATCGACCTGATGACCTTACCCTGGCGCGTTCTGCTCTCTTATTGAACGTGGGGCGCGCCTGGCTCGAGCCGTGGGTGAGGTATATCGAAGGGGCGCAGGACGAGCAGGGGCTATGGCGCATGCAGCGCTACTTGCCTACGCCAGGAGCTGTACGCTGGGAGGATGAGGAGGAAGGGGAACCGAGCCGCTGGCTCAGCGCTCAGGCACTTTACATCCTACGTGCCTACTACGGCGAGTAATGGGCGGTACTTCGTTTCTGTGCCGCGGCGACTATACTTTCCTCATGAATTTACCGAACTGCCGATTTTTCCACTATGATGCCTTTCGTGGGCGTGAGGTGATGCGTTGCCGCCTGCTGGAGCGGGCTGGCAAGCATGAACAATGGTCCCTCAAGCTTTGTGGCAGTTGCCCCGTGCCTGGAATCCTCGCAGAAACGACGTGCGATAACCTCCTTCTGGAGGGCGAGGTCGTGCGTCGCTTTGGTCTCTTTCCCCGTGTTGAAACCTTCGCCGTCTGCGCCAACTCCATGGAGTTGCTCCCTGACCCGAAACATTGTCCCGACTGTGCGAAGAAGGTGGTGGAGTAAGGGTTGGTTGTAACAGGACACGGCCCCTGAATGAACCAGATTCGAGTATACAAGCAGTTTCCCCGCTTCACGCTTGACATAAACTTTGAATTGGGTCGAGAGACGGTCGTCCTTTTTGGTCCAAGTGGGGCCGGGAAAAGTCTGACGTTGCAGGCGATCGTCGGGCTGTTACGACCCGATGCGGGATACATCGAGGTGGGGGGTAGGGTGCTGTTCGATAGTGAGGCGCGGTTGAACCTGCCGCCGCAGCGGCGGCACGTGGGCTACGTGATGCAGGACTACGCGCTTTTTCCGCATCTCACCGTCGCAGAGAATATCACCTTCGGGCTGGATGCCCTGCCCCGCTCCAAGCAGCAGGCTTTGCTCGACGAGATGGCGGCGCTGCTACGATTGGAGGGCTTGGAGATGCAGAAGCCTCACCAACTATCAGGTGGCCAACAGCAGCGGGTCGCTCTCGCGCGGGCACTTGTCACGCGTCCGACGCTTCTCCTGCTGGATGAGCCCTTTGCCGCGCTCGATACCCCACTGCGTGCCCGGCTACGACGCGAGTTGCTAGCGCTCCAACGGCGAGTGCAGGTACCAACGATCGTTGTCACGCACGACCTGGCCGAGGCGCACATGCTTGCCGACCGGATGGCGGTCATCCACGATGGCACCCTGCACCAGATCGGCACGCCCGCCGAGGTGCTGCATCAGCCGGCAACGCTGGACGCAGCGCGCTTCACCGGATCGCGCAATATCTTTGTGGGGCGCATCGTTGCCAGAGATGGGCAGCGCTACTGCATCACCACACGTCGTGCTACCTTGCGTGCCCGTTGCGGCGCGTGTAGCTTTCGTGAGGGGGCGATCGTTAGCTGCGCGGTGCGTCCGGAGAAGGTTATCCTGGTACGTCCAGAGGCCTTGGCAGAGCGGGAGGGGCGTCGAGAGGTCCTCCTGTGTGGCAACATTGTGGAGGAATTGGACCATGGCCTCTCCCACACCCTCTTCTTCCACCTCGATAACTCCGATACCCCACTGAGCCATGTCGATTTGGAGGTCGAGCTCTCTAACCGTGTCTACCATCTCCTTGACGTTCCTACGATACGTCACTGGACCCTCTCCATCAACGAGGACGACGTCCACCTCATCGGTCCTGCCGTGCCACCCTATTTTGAAGGTCCTGCCCCACAACCACCCGTATCCTTTGATACCTCACGGTCGGATGGCAAGCGATCTCTGACTGAGGATTGACGTCCGGCACCCATCTTGCTAGAATACTAACGAGCGTTAGTTTGTAGGAGGCAGGGTGGAGAGCGAACGAAAGATACAGATTCTCGATACCGCGGAGCGGCTCTTCTCGGAGCGTGGCTACCAGGCGACCTCCATGCGGGACCTGGCGCGGGAGTTGGATCTGAAGGGGGGCTCGCTCTACTCCCATATCAGCAGCAAGGAAGAGTTGCTGTGGCGTATTGTGGAGCGGGCGGCGGACGAGTTTCTAGGTGCGGTTCAGCCCCTCGTCGAGCGTGACGACGATCCCGTCGAGCGGCTACGCGACGCGATCCATGCACACGTCCGCGTGGTTACCGATAATCTCGACGCGGCAACGGTGTACTTTCATGAGTGGCGCTTTCTGAGCGAGCCGAGACGAAGCGAGTTCTTGGAACGGCGTAACCACTACGAACAGCTGATGCGTGGGCTGGTCGCCGACGCCGTGGCGAGCGGTGAGTTTGTCCAGGTCGATCCGAAGTGGGCGACGTTGTTGATTCTTTCGGCTGTCAACTGGCTCTATCATTGGTACAACCCGGACGGCCCGCTCTCGGCGGATGAGATTGCGGACCGTTTTATTGAGATGATTTTCCACGGATTGCAGCAACCACTGCCAGTGTAGGAGGAACGAGTAGGACAATGTACGGAAGCGTAGTAACGGACCCGAACGCAGCAACGGAAGAGACGAGCATGGGCGAGACAATCCCAAACGATGTGCCGGAGCACCCGGAATACGAGGCGCGCCTGGCCGAGTTTGAGGCGCGGATCGAGCGGGGAGAGAAGATCGAGCCGGACGATTGGATGCCCCGGAAGTTCCGACAGCAGATGATCCGTCTCATCCAGCAGCATGCCAACTCCGAGCTGATCGGCGCGTTGCCAGAGGGGACGTGGATTCCCTATGCGCCAACGCTTAAGCGAAAGATGGCGCTGACGGCAAAGGTGCAGGACGAGGTGGGGCACGCGCAGCTCCTCTACCGAGCCGCCGAGACGCTCGGCAAGCCGCGCGAGGAGATGATGGAGGAGTTGCTTAACGGGAAGTCAAAGTGGAGCAATGTCTTTGCCTACCCGGCCGAGAGCTGGGCGGATGTTGCCATCATTGCCTGGCTGATCGACGCCGCGGCCATCGTGAACCAGACGATCATGGCCAATGGGTCGTACGGGCCCTACAGCCGCGCACTGAAGCGCATCTGCTACGAGGAGTCCTTCCATATGAAACACGGCGAGGACATGATCATCACGCTGATGGAGGGGACGGAGGCGCAGCGGGAGCAGGTGCAGGATGCGCTCAACCGCTGGTACTGGCCCATCATCATGTTCTTCGGCCCCCACGACAAAGAGTCAATCCATACCGAGCAGTTGAAGCGGTGGGGTGTCAAGCCGAAGACGAACGACGAGCAGCGGCAGGAGTTTCTGCGCAAGTATATGCCCCGTATCTACGAGCTCGGTCTAACCGTGCCGGACCCGGACATGCATTACGATGAGGAAAAGGACGAGTGGGTTCACGGCGAGGCACCGTGGGACGAGTTTTGGGCCGTGATCAACGGTAACGGACCGATGAGTGAGGAACGCCTTGCCACCCGGCGCCTTGCCTACGCTGAGGGCAAGTGGGTGCGCGAGGCAGTAGAGATGATGGAGCGGATGCCCGAACCAGAGCTGGTGTAGCGCGATGAAAGAAGCACAGTGGTCGTTCAATCCCTACCATCAGCGTATCGATGAGGCAATGGAGAAGCACGCTGACCCCTCCGTGGTGGACACCGAGTGGGCGGTGTGGGAAGTGTTCCAGCAGCAGCGGCGTGGCGATGCCTTCGAGCACGTCGGGGCTATCCATGCCAGTGATGCGGAGATGGCGCTAGTGATGGCAAAGGAGCAGTACGCACGCCGCGGGCGCTGCGTGCAACTGTGGGTCGTGCCAAGCAACGCCATCGTCGCCTCGCCCATGGAAGATGCGGATATCTTCGAGCATTCAACAGACAAGAGCTATCGGGAGGCGTACGGCTACCGGTTGGCTGCACGCAAGCGGAAAGTGGTTGAAGAGGTGGAGCAGGGAGAGAAGTAACAGTAGCCGAGCAGGTGAACCTAAACGTGTTGCATCAGGGGAAGTGTAACACTCGCACTGCTAGGTTACGTAACATGCAACATGCAACATGCAACAGCACATCGAAGGTGTATAGGGTAGATATGGACGATGGAAGCTCTCAAGATATTGCTGTTTGCGCTTGCGGATGATGAGCTCCTTATGGGGCATCGGGCGACGGAGTGGACGGGGTTGGCGCCGATTCTGGAGGCGGATCTGGCGCTCTCGTCGATCGCGCAGGATGAGGTGGGACATGCGGTGCTCTTCTATGAGTTGCTGGGGGAGCTGGGTGAGCCGGACCCCGACACACTTGCGTACCAGCGCGCTCCGGATCGGTTCCGCAACGCGATCCTCTGCGAGTTGCCGCGTGAGGATTGGGGGGAGACGCTTGTGCGGCATTTCCTCTACGATCTGGCGGAGCAGGTTCGTCTAGAGGCTCTGGCTGAATCGAGCTATGAGCCCCTAACGGCAGTCGCTCAGAAGCTCCGGTCCGAGGAGAAGTACCACCTGCTTCATGGGCGTACCTGGATCCGGAAACTTGGGCACGGGACGGAGGAGAGCCACCAGCGCCTCCAGCGCTCGTTGGACAAGCTGCTGCCCTATGCGGTCGCTCTCTGGGAGAGGCTGCCTGGGGAGGCGGCGCTTGTCGAGGAGGGCGTTATCCCTGACTCCGATACGCTTCGGGATCGATGGTATGGGGCGCTGACGACGGCATTGGGCGAGACGTTTATACTGCCCGAGCTGGAGGAGATCGAACCGGTTGAGGGGGGGCGGCGCGGGGAGCACACAGACCATCTAACCCAGATACTTGATGCCATGCAGCTCCTCCATCATCAGATACCCGGGGGGAAATGGTAGACCTGCAGGAAGGGCGTGTAGCAATGACCACGGTAACTGAACAGGCGGTGTGGGACGCACTCGATACCGTCTCCGATCCGGAAATTCCAGTGATTAGTGTGGTGGAACTGGGGATCATTCAGGAGGTTGAGGTGGGGGATGGCGAAGTCAATGTTTCCATCACCCCGACCTTTGCAGGCTGCCCTGCACTGTACCTGATGAAGGATGAGATCCGGAAGGCGGTTGAGGATCTGGGCGTTCCATCGGACGATGTGATCGTGGCGGTCAAGCTCACGCCCCCGTGGAGCAGTGAGCGCATTACGGAGGAGGGACGGCGCAAGCTAAAGGAGATCGGCCTGGCGCCGCCGGAGCGCGTGCCCTCGAACGGAGGCATCATTGCATTAGACAGTATCGACCTCGTGGATGGGATCGAGTGTCCCTACTGCGACTCGCGCGATACCTACCTGGAAAGTGCCTTCGGCCCCACGATGTGCCGGTCGCTTTACTACTGTAACAACTGCAAGCAGCCCTTCGAGAAGTTTAAGGCACTCTGAACGACTCAAGAACGAATCACAGATTTCCACGCGAGGAGCGCTTTCT
>JALZCF010000302.1 GCA_030863245.1 Chloroflexota bacterium | reverse complement strand
GGGTGGGGAAGCGCTCTTCCACGCCGATATGACGGTTGGCGAGGCCGTTGAGATCGACCGCCGTGCGGTGGAGGTTCTGAGTGCCTTCCACATCGGTGGTTGCTCCAGTTGCGCGGTAAGCCCAGAGGATACCCTGCGGTACGCGGCGGAGGGCAACGGGCAGGACGTCCAGCGGTTACTTGATGTGCTCAACAAGCTCGTCAGCTACGAGGGGGATAGCGTCGTGGAAATGTTGGGGCGGCAGCCGAACGTGCAGATCTCGCTCTAGACACGTTACTTCGCCAAGACAGAACTGTAGAGAGCCAGGAGCGGCACGCTTCTGGCTCTTTTGCATTGTGGGCTGGGTTGTAGCCTCGTCCCACGCCCTGTCACTGGCAGGGCTCTGGTGGGACTGGTATAATGCAGCGAAGTGAAATCAAGAGCCACTCGGAAAAGGAGATTTCATGGCAGAGCAATACGATGTGATCGTGATTGGTGGAGGACCCGGCGGGTACGTAGCTGCGATTCGTGCCGGGCAGTTGGGATTGAAGACAGCCTGTGTGGAAGACGAGAACCTGGGCGGTGTCTGCCTCAACTGGGGCTGTATTCCCAGCAAGACGCTCATCGCCAACGCGCACCTGGTTTATAACATCCGTAACCATGCGCGCGACTTCGGATTGAACTTTGAGAAGTTCGAGGCAGATTACAGCGTAGCGGTGAAGCGCAGTCGCAAGGTGGTAAGGCGGCTGGTTAACGGCGTGGGGTACCTGTTCAAGAAGTATGGCGTGGAGCACATTCAGGGGTACGGAACGCTGACCGATGCCAACACGGTGGAGGTGAATGGCGAGCGATACAGCGCGAAGAATGTGATCATCGCGACCGGTGCCACCTGGAACGAATTGGCAGATGTGCGCGCCGAGGGCGAGATCGACGAGGAGCGCATCGTCTCCTACCGCCACGCCATCGTGCAGGAAGAGATCCCAGGTACGGTCATTGTCATCGGCGCGGGTGCTATCGGCGTCGAGTTCTCCTACGTCTACAACTCCTACGGGGCAGATGTCACGATCGTAGAGTATCTCCCGCACCTGGTACCGTTGGAAGATGAAGAGCTATCGAAGGAACTCGAAAAGGAGTACAAGAAGCAGGGCATCAACATGCGCCTGGGCACCGCGGTGAAGAAGGTGGAACGGCAAGACAATAAGGTGCAAGTTACCGTCGCGCCAGCCGAGGGGGGCGATACGGAGACGATGGAGGCAGACCAAGTCCTGGTTGCTATCGGTTTCAAACCTAACTCCAAGAACATCGGCCTCGAGAAGGTGGGAGTCGAGACCAACGAGCGTGGCTACATCGTCATCGATGACCAGATGCGCACCAATGTGCCCCACATCTACTCTATCGGGGATGTGACGGGCAAGCTTGCCCTGGCGCATGTTGCAAGCCACCAGGGGATCGTGGCGGCCGAGGTTATTGCGGGCCACGAACACGAGCCTCTCGATTACAAGATGATGCCGCGTGCCACCTACTGCAACCCCCAGGTTGCCTCGATGGGCTATACCGAGGCAGAGCTGCAGGAGCAGGGAATCCCCTACAACGTCGGTCGCTTCCCGCTCAGCGCGAACGGTAAGGCGATGGGTCTGAATGAGGCAGTCGGCTTCGTCAAGATTCTGGCGCACGAGCGGTACGGCGAGATTCTGGGAGCCCACCTGATCGGTCCAGAGGTGACGGAGCTCATCTCCGAGTTCAACGTCGCACGCGAGCTCGAGTCCACCCCGACCGAGATCTTCCATGCCGTCCACCCACACCCGACGCTCTCGGAATCGATTGCCGAGGCGGCGATGGACGTGGAAGGGCAGTCGATCAATTTCTAGAGGTTGGAGATCAGTCTCCAGTCTCCAATCTCTAGTCTTCCAGCAAGATAACCGGCTCTTGGTAGTAGCGGACGCGCTGGCGGTTGAGCTTGTCGTGGATGAATTGGTCGAGCCAGCGACGTTTGGCGGCAAGGGTATCGTCGCTCGCGAGGATATCTAGCGGAACGTTGAGTCGCAGCACCCGGCCAGGAATGATGAAGCGGGTGATTCCCTGTGGAAGCGTTCTTCCTTGCACGGCCGCCTCCAGCGCATCCTCCGGCTGGAACTGTGGAAACACGACTAGCGCTACCATGTCGGTGTAGGTGCTCTTCAACTGATCGAGATCGTTCGTGAGGGTACGGGAGACCTTGCCCCAGAGCGTATACCGCTCAACCATCTGATTCAAAACGTCGAGCCAGTTGTATTCGTTGCTCGTCACCTCGACGTGGAAGAAACGACCGTCGGAGAGTGCAATACTAGCCAGGGCCTCCCGCTCCCGTAACGCGTCATGGACGTCTGTCGCCGGAATTTCCGTCAGTTTGAGCCCTGGGATCAGTTTCAGCTCCTCTAACAGCTCATCTGGGGAGGTGCCGCTGACCACGTGGTACCATGTATGCAACGACACGTCCTTGCTGTTAGGGTCGGTTAGCTGCACGACGAGGTGGGGAAGGCCTAACTGCTTGCAGGCAGCGGTACGCGTCGCACCATCGAGGACCACATACCTCTCCTGATGTTCCGCTACCACGGGCGGGTTCACAAGTAGCCCATCTTTTTCTACTGCCGCCGCCAAGCGGGCAACTCGTTTTGGATCGGTTGCTTCGTGCGGGATGACCTGATCGATGGGCACCACCTGCAGGGACAAAGTCGCGGCCACACTGCCCTCCACCGCTAGATAGTTCGTCACCTGTTGGGCGATGGAGACCGCTGCATTGATCTGCGCCTCGTCTGTGCTGGCGGCAATATGGGGAGTGGCGACCACTTTAGGATGTTTGGCCAACGGGTGATCAATTGCGGGTTCCTCCTCGTAGACATCGATGCCCGCTCCTGCAATCTCCCCGCTCTCCAGCGCCTCGAGCAACGCCTCCTCGTCTACGATGCCGCCGCGCGCCGTGTTGATGAGGTAGGCGGTCGGCTGCATCAGGCCCAGCTCCTTACGCCCTATCAGCCCTACGTTCTCCGGACGCATCGGTACATGTAAGCTCACGATATCTGATTCGCGCAACAGGTCAGGTAGGTCGCGCACGAGTACCTTGGCTTCGAGGGCCAACTCGGGTGTCAGGCGTGGCTGGTTGACGAGGACGCGCATTCCCATGCACTGCGCGCGGTGGCTCACCTCGCGTCCGATGCGGCCAAAACCGATGATGCCGAGTGTGCGTCCGGAAAGTCCCATGCCTTTCAGCTTCTTCTTTTCCCACTTGCCTGCCTTCATGCTCCCGTCAGCCTTGGAGATGTGACGGGCAAGTGCCAGGATGAGCGCCATCGTATGCTCCGCAACCGCCACGCTGTTTGCACCGGGACAGTTCAGTACCTCCACACCCATCGCCCGTGCAGTGCTGACGTCAATGT
>JALZCF010000240.1 GCA_030863245.1 Chloroflexota bacterium | reverse complement strand
GCTCTCGGCTCTAGGAATCGCTACGTTTATTGTTAGTAATGCCCTCTACCCCGATCTTCTAAGGGAGGGCGGGGCTGATGTGGCGAACCCCTTGGGGAAAGGCGCTGGCTCACTCTTGCTAGGGATTGCGGGCATCGGCTTCCTGGCCATGATGGTTGGTATGGTGGCCTCGCTGCTTTCTCTCGTCCTTCGTTATCGACAATCAACGAGGCAGGTGCGCCAGCAGATTAAATGGTTCGCCTACCTTGTGGTGCTCTGTGCCGCCATCTTTCTCATTGCCCTGTTCGGCAACGATATGACACAGGGACTCGTTAATACGCTTATTATAGCCTGTCTCCCTTTCGCTGTAGCCCTTGCCATTCTGCGTTATCGCCTCTACGATATTGATCTGATCATCCGCCGTACCCTCATCTATACGCTCCTTACGGCTGCGCTGCTAGTCGTCTACCTGGGTAGCGTTGTCCTGCTGCAACAGCTGTTCCGTGCCCTCGTCGGCCACAGTAATCAGCTCTCGATTGTCATCTCTACGCTTGCCATCGCGGCGCTCTTCAACCCGTTGCGCCAGCGCATCCAAGAGTTCATTGACCGCCGCTTCTACCGCCGCAAGTATGATGCCCAAAAGACGCTAGCGGCCTTCGGACAGACGGTGCGCAATGAGGTGGAGTTGGAACAGCTCACGGGGGAATTGCTCCGCGTGATTGAGGAGACGATGCAGCCCGCACATGTGTCGCTGTGGTTGCGGGACGTTACGGAGGAGTCGAAAGAGCTTCCCTGACATTGAATTAGGCGTAGGCAGCGCAGAGAGGGCGGCTTCCCCAACTACCCTCCCTGCATCTTCCTCTCGAAGCTCGCCGTCCATCCTCCCATAGCGTCATAATCGTTAGCACCGGCTCTCCCTCATCCTCCGCGCCAAGGGAGATCACCCTGCACCATCTCCACGAACCCGAAGGCATCGTTCGGCCAGACCATCTCTCGCGCCTTCAGAAATTGTGCCGGCGTCAGCATGCCTATTGCATTCGCCGCGTGTACAAACCCCATCTCACCTTCCGGCACAACCTCTGGTTAGGCTCTGACCATGCGGGGGAGCTCTCCCTAGAGTGAAATACCATCCACCCCGTTTGCTACACTGTAGCCAGAAAGTAAGGCCCTATTGCTCCATCTCGTTGAGTAGGGCACTAGCTCTGCCTTTTCGCTGTCGTAGCATCCTAGAAATGCACCGGGCCAGTGGTGCTTGGCTGAGAGTGGCGCATACATCCTGCAACTGGCGTCGCAAAAGAACATCCTACCGAAACAAGGGGAGCAGTAATGCTCCCCTCTTTCTATGCCACAAGTCGGAATGTGAGTTTTGTTAGTGGTAGTGAATGGTTATCGCTTGAAGGCTAACCCCTCCTCCATCGTCGTTTCCAACGTAAACCGGACAACGTTATTGGTCACTTGCGCACTCGTCTGCTAGCTATCTGTCTCATTCGAGGTACCGGCTTCCTGATCCTCCTCTAGTACACCGGCTACCAAGGCTGTGTCCGTTGCCAATTCTGCTTCCTGATCGCTCTCGGACAGCCCATTCAGTTCCTGCGTGTTGCAAACAGCGTGGGACCGCTGCCCGTCAATTCGTAGTAGGTCTCGATGTCACCCGTACGTACAAACGGCATGAGCAGATAATCGGAACACGAACACGCCTAACGCGGACATCATCCGCGTGGGGCCGGGGCGTGTAGCTTGAGAGCCTCGACATTGTCTTTCGGCGGTAAGGGTTTATTCATTCATGGCTCTCGCGCTTGGGGCTAATCAATACCTTACGGACTACCATACCCCATTGCATAGTTACCAATTTTAATTGGGATAGCCAAGAACCTGTATGAAATGGGATGGCAAGGTGGTTACTTTGGGAGCGTGACTATCCTGGCACTACGGGACGTTTTGCTTTGACCGCACACTTTCAGGCCCCTCTCAACGACCATCATCGGTACGTTAGCTGCAATTGACGCGTCGAAAGATGCGAAACATAACTCAATCGCTTAGTGCGATTGCTAGAAGGGGGCGGAGATGGCGTGGAGTCTCGGCCTAGTCGTGGTGCTTGAGATCATCGGCTTGCTCCTGCTCTACCTCCTGCTTACGCGAGGCTAGTGATTACTAGTGAGGTAGCTGCCACAATCCCAAAGGCGCGTTGAACAGTGTTGACGTTCGTAGGCCACCACCGCCGCAGTATTCTTAGACCGTGCCTCAAGCATATCGCCTGTAGGAGCGGCACCAGCGCTTAGTACGATTGAACTCGCCGTTGACTTCCTTCCTGGAACGGGCACACCTAGAGTCTAGGAAGCGCCAGCGGCGGCGGGAACCGCTTGCAGAACGTCTGTTCTTTAATGGCGAGGATGACATTGCAGTCAAAGGCATCCAGTGGGGCCGTATGCCACGCTGATGCGAGTAGGCTATCTCATCGCGTTCACGCAACGATATGATAGAACTCACGGCGCCCAGACTCGACAAGCGAGGTCATGCGGTTGAACCACTCACCGAACGCGGGATGGTTGAAGATCTCTTGAGTCTGCTGCTCCCACTCGCCTAGGCTTTCCACTTCGGCTTGTGTAACCACCGTGAAGAACGGGCCACTCGCATCCGTAAGGATGCGCATGTCTCTGCCACTACCCCATGTCGCACGCCCTTCCTGGAAGAGCTCTACCAGCTCATTCCCTTTGCCGTACTTCGCTTGGAATACACTCTGCACCAGTATCATTGATCACCTCCGTTCTGTGAAATATGAGGCCAAAGGAGAGTGCTAGTATAAGTAACCCTATAATTAAAGTCAACGGAGTTCAAGTATACTCCGTACGTTACCAGCCAATTAAGGAGGGACGCGGTTGCCCCTCTCCTATGTACTTAATGAGTTCGTCGGTTAAGTCTCTGGCTTGTAACTCTGCTACCATGGGCCGAAGCTCAGGTATGGCAGTTCTTGGCAGCGTTATAGAGTAAACTAGCTAGAGAACCGTAATTCGATCCTCGATTCGTTGATACTCCAGACCAGTTACTTCAAAACTGCTGCGGACCGCTTCAAGTGCGTGTCGCTTTTCGAGATCACTGTGCACCCCGCCATGCAGCGTCACGATGCCGTCCTCACTTGTAACATGGAGCGCGTTAGGCGGGACCATAGCATCCGCTGCCAGTGCCTTCTCTGCACGCGTACAGAGCTGCCCATCATCGTACTGCGTTCGACGAAATGGGTTTCGCATGTGGCTCTCCTTTCTTTCATTTCTTCCCTTACTGCTCGAGGGAAGCGAACCTTAGTAGCAATACTAGTGCCTGCTCGCATGAAATGATACCGTTGGCGAATTCGCACCAGGCGCGTCACAGTTAAGAAGCGATGGGCAAATGGATATAAACTAGAGCCCTTCTTCTAAAATCGAGACCTACCAAGCCGCTCAACGACCGCCTGCACGGCTCCTATCTTAACCGGGTTCATGGAGGCAACAGCTACCAGAGGCATTACTTACCTTCTTCCCCAGCGATCACAGAGAGATCAATGACCTCCGGGATAACTGTGAAAGGGCCACATAGAGGTATAGGCGCCGCCCTTCTCACTGATGAGTATCCGCTTGCTGTGTACGCGCTTGTCCAGCCTGGATGGCCTCTCTTCTCCGGTATCACTGTCTAGGGGTCGTAACATGGCATCAGGGGTTGTGGGGACTGCGCGGTAAGGGACAACCATCAGGGCCGCAGATGCCGGTCGCTATCTCCTCCGCCCGCTCACGCGCCAGTTGCTCCTGCTGCCAGGCAAAGTCGATGGTCGGATGGAAACGTTCCGGGGACTCGGCCATCCAGATCTGCTTGCGGATCGTGAGGTTTTCGGGATCGAGCCCCAGCGCTGCCCGCCACTCACGGAGGGCCTCGTCCCGGGCACCCCGTCGGAAGAGCTCAGCTCCAAGACGCATACGAGCGTCAACCAGTGCGCGTTCAGTGTCGCTCAGCTCATAAGGTGCCCTTCTACTGTCCGCTTCAATCTGTTCCGCTTCCCGATGGATCAGGCGCTTGACGGCGTCCACGTCCACTTCGTTCTCCACGCTGAAGCCACCAAACTTCCGGTAACGGACCACCCCCTGCTCATCGAGGAAGATACCATTAGGAATGAGCTTGTAGCCATAGAGCTGGGCCAAATGGTTCTCGCTATCCAGTACCGTAGGGAAGGCGGCGCCCGCGGCCTCGACCCATGGTCGGGCCGCCTCCGCCCCCTGCATATCGACCGCCACAGAGACAAACTGGAACTTGACGTGCTGGCGCTGCTGCTCGAAGAAGTGCTGCCACCCGGGCAACTGATAGCGGCAGCCTCACCAACTTGCCCAGAAGAAAAGCAGAACGCGCTGGTCCCTGAGCGAGCTCAGGCGCAACTCACCGCTGTCGAGCAACGGTAGGACCCAATCGGGCGAGCGCTCACCGAGTAGGATGCTAACCGCGGTATCCATTACCATAACCTCCTTGCTTGTCTCGAACCCAGTCGGAGTATCTCCTCTACACGCATCTTTTGCGCCAACACCGCGCGCCCAGCGGCAGGACCCCTAAATGGAAACAGGTAGGTGTGGCGGTTTCTAGCGCCTTAACCCTAGGTGCCGTTCAATCGCATTGCCTTCCCGTCGCGCCTGAGCCCACGTTACCGGGACGCGGTGAATCTCCCCGCTCTCGCCTCCCTTCTCTAGACGGTCTAAGGCTTCGAGAATAAGCCGTCGTTGGAGGTCCCGATGAAAGGGAACACCGAAATGATGCCCCATCCTGAAAGGGACAAATATCGCGCGGGGCGGTTTGACATGCTCCGTTATATCAAGGGCGACCGTGATCGAAACCGTGGGAATGCCCCTTCGCTCAATGGCGCGCTGCACGAGCGCGACTGACTGGTGTCATATCGGTCAAGCTGGGCAAAGCAGGGCCGCCTCCGCCTTATCGGCCACAACTGCCTCGGCAATCTCTTCGGCAAGGGTCCGTTCCAAGCGTTCCGGGTCCATATTATAGCCGATAAAGGAGAAAAAGTTCGCCGTGAGAGAGCCGATTACGCCTTCCGTAGCCAGTTCCTGCAGCCGCTCGATGGGGAAGATCACATTCAAGTCACGCTGCGCTCCATCCGTGGGATATTTCAGCTGGTGAATCTCTAAATCAGCGGGCTTGGATATGGATGGCACGCAACGGAAACTATAATCGCCAACCGGGTGAACCACGTCAAAGGGCATGGTTCCCTTCGGCTGGACGCCCGCCGAACTCACAAAGGTCAGGCGAGCCTCGGAAAGGGGTTTGTGCAGTCTTGCCAGCGGGATGAAGTCATCCTTATGAATCATGGAGCCGGGATATCGCTCGTCAATCGTCTCCCACAGCCCGCGACGAAGTTGATCGCTTTGGTTAGAGGGTTCCATCATGGATCCATTCTCCTGATCGCCTGACGAAGTAGAAATGCAGGTGAAAGAACAGGTGCGCTAGGGTAGCCGGGTCCTTCGTCTCTAGGGTCTCAAGAATGAAGGCCCGGTCCGTCGGCGGCACGTCGAGGAGCGGTTTGAGAGCCTCTACCCAGGCTTTGTCAATCTCCTGACGGCCCACCTCTTCATTGCCGTCGCCTAGATGGAGGCGTACATACCGAATGAGCGCCTCGTGATCGCCGTCGGCCATGGCATTCTTCAAGTATTGGAGTGACATCGGGGCCTGACTCGCTTCGTTCTATGCATGAGTGACTAACGAAATCCCGTAAGTGCGACGATCCCCCTGAGTGTGCTGCTCGCCGCGGCAGCCTATTCATCAGCCGCGCTGATCTGTACCTCGTCCAAGATGTTTAGAACTGCATCGGTAACAGCGCCGAGAACCAGATGCGAAATGAGACCACGCGCATGGGCCTGCCACGGATACTGCGTCGGACCGGAGGCGAGGCCAAGCGCAGGCGCAAGGCCCTCGTCTTGCACGAGGAACAAGCCGAGCCCGTACAACAAGCCGCGCCCCGCAGTGAGCTCAGGAACCCGGTGCCGGAGGACCCCGTAGGCGGCTCCTGGCACCACCCCCAGCGCATAGTGGACGCCGATGCCCGCCGGATGTGGCTGTTCAGGCGTCAGGGTGACGCCAACCATGTCCGCCATCTTTCCTGCGGCAACGTGTGCAGGGTCCTTACCCTCGACTCGCGCCTCTAACTCCTGCTCCAATGCGGCCGGATCCTCGCGGTTATACATGGCCCATCCTACCTGGTCCATCGCCCACACGCCTACCGCGCCCGCAAGGGCACCCTTGACCATCTCGCTCGCCAGCGTTTCAGTTTCCTTAGGGATCCTTTCGTACATCTTCCTTCCCTTTCATTACGTCGATCGCTTGGCCAGCCTGAGCCCATCTCGTACCTATCGGACTAGTACTCCTCACGCGTATCGCACCCCCGATGACCACCTTGATAGTGACAGCGATCCGTGTCCTTTGCTGGCCTATCTGTAAGAAGGCATCGAACTGACACGGCCGTTCTCGAGCCGGTCAATTCACCTTACTGTGGGCACTCCATGGCTTTCATATCGAGGCTGACCTCATTATTGCTTGACTGGACCTCGTTCATTTTCGGTCGTTACCGGGCGATTATGTAGCAATTCTTGTTCCACTACGAGTGGGATGGGGTCGGGCGCTCTGGCTTAGTTGAAAGGCGGCCACTTGTAAACTGCGCTCTTTAGGAAGCGCTTCAGGCAGGGAAAGTAGAAGATGTGGCGCTTTCATGGTGGACGAATCATGGTTGGAGGGATGCACGAGAACGAGAGGATGAGAAGAACAGCATAGTATCCTCTAAAAAGCTTGCAACGGGATATATTCAGGAACGATAGGACTCTGTACAGGATTAATCTCGTATGGAGTGCCGGGGCGTCTCGCAGTATGTCTCCACCCGCACTGCGGCATACAACTTGCCCGTAATGTTCGTGGCGAACTCTCTATCCGGACCTACCCTACCGAGGATGATGCGCCCATGGCAACCAACCTGCTGGAGCAGTATTCGCCGCCCTTCGATCTGACCTCCGATATGCTCTTTGTGGCGGCGTTGTGCCGTACGGGGCCGCTGCAACAGAGCTTCCCTGAGGTTCCCTTCCTCTCAGTAGGGGGGCGCACGCCGCTGGTGATCTGGCTCAGCCGTGTGCGGCAGATCGGGTATTATGACGAGCACAACCAGCTGGCGACGCTGGGCGGGCCGCGCCAGGTGTTATACAACGAGTTGAACGTCGTCGCGCTGCTGCACCGCCGGGCCTTCTTCGTGCCAGGGATCTATGCCACGGGCGAGCTGACGATCCGTATCGGCCTCCGCTACGGGATGCCCAAGGAGGCGACGCGGATGGACTTCGCAAGGCAGGGGCAGACGCTCTGCTCCACGGTCGTGAATGGCGGGCAGAAGAGCTATGTGTGGGCGCGGCTGCTCGGTACCGGCGCGGCGCTGGCGCGGCCCATCGCCTGGCTGTGGCCGCGCCGCATCTGGCCGACCTGTTTCCCTACGGACGACGAGGTGAGACCCTTGATTACTGCAACGCCGCGCGTGCAGCCCGCGCTAGTGCGGCGTGGGCGACTGGCGCTGGATGAGCCGTGGTTACCGGCGGCGGTGTCGCTGCTGCCGCTCGGCGTCTACCTGCCGGGGCAGCGGATGGAACTCCCGCCGCCGTGAGCCAGCGCCTTTCGCCCCTCGATCCTGACACCCTGCTCCTGCACGAAATTGGCTCCTTCCCTTACAAACGATCCAGGCGTAGGAGGGGGCCGATGTGAAGGGCGATGAAGTGAACTGCTGGAAAGGCCTCGTGGTGGGCGCCCTGGGAGGGATCGCGGGCGTAATCGCAATGGGGTACTACTGGAAGGCTGTCTCCCCGCTGATAGGGGAGGACCCATGCCAGAGCAGCCAACGCATCCCAGCGAGAGCCGTTATCAACCCGCATGTGCCGCTCGCCACGGCAGCAATGCCGCGGCCCAGTGGTGGGAGCGGACGGAAGAGAGCGGCTAGGCGGACCAAGGCGTACACGGGCGGAACCTCGCGCCGAAAATCCCGCCGCGCCTGTTGGCCGGCGAGGTCCAACACCTCGTCCATGACACCAAGACCCTTGAGCGCCGGGACCACCAGCGACCAGCGCTCGCCAATGGGGGAGGGCCGCCCGGAGATGATCGCCTCGAGTCCTGCCCGGAGGGCCCCGTAGTCGTTGGACCAGAGCGACCGAAAGGTGATGGTGCCGTCGGTATCCATCAGGTAGGCGGGGTTGGGGTTTCGTGCGCCCAACGCGCGGTGCAGCTCCCCTTCGATGTTATCCGCGACAACCGTCCAGGGGATCTGATGACGGTTCTGGTACGCCCGAGCGTGCGCGAGCTTCTGTTCGATGGTCTCTGGTTGAGGGTAGCGCTCGCCCGGATGCGCCTCCCGCACGTACAGCGTGATGAACTCTACGTGGTCACCGAACTCGGCATGTAGGCGCTTGAGGGCGGAATCGGCGCTCGCCGTCATCGGGCAGGTGATCGAACCGAAGATGAGCAGGAGTGGCTGCTGGCCAAGGAAGTCATCCCTGCGGACGTGGCTGCCATCTGTGGCGGGTAGGTCGAAGTCCGGCATCGTCTGGCCGGGCGGCGGGCCATCAAACCACAAACCCTCCACCAGAAGTTTCCCTTTGAAGTGAGCGTAACGATAGTCCATCCTGCTCCTCCCTACCGCCCTAGAGGATCACTCCTCGTCGCCCAACCATTTTTTTAGGAGCCAGGTACCGGCAACACCCAGCCCGATGGCTCCGGCGATGCCGGCAAGACCTTGCAGCGCGTGGAGCGGGATGACCAGAGGCTCCGGTGGCCGCTCACCGCGCGGCCCCTCGGTGCGGCGGATGCGCCAGAGGGTGCCCGTTTCCAGTTGCATCCGGATGCCGCCGGCCTCCGGCGCGATCTCGATTTCCCCCCAATCCACAACGTAGAGTGCGCCATCCGGGCCGAACTCGCAGTGCGAGGGCCGCTCGAAGCCCTCGTGCGGTAACTTGGAAGCGGGGCCCGCGATGCGATTGACCGCAAAATCCACCACACGCCGCGCCCGCATGTCCACCCGTACCACCTTGAAGCCGGCAGGCGTCATTTGCTGGGTGGTCAGCGGCGCTATGTCGCCAAAGAGCGCCACGAAGGCATCCCCCTCAAAGCCGAAGGCGGGATCGTGGCAGAAGGAGACCCCATTGGGGCCAGCATGCGAATCGAAGGTGACGAAGGGCTTGGGCGGGTCCGGATCGGGGTGGTCGGCGATCACCGGCTCCCGCCCTTGGCCCGCCTCCCCCCAGTAGGGATCGTCCAGACGGATGCCGGAGGCAAAGTCCGGCCAGCCGTACCAGGCGCCCTCCTTGATTTCATAGAAG
>JALZCF010000237.1 GCA_030863245.1 Chloroflexota bacterium | reverse complement strand
GAGAATAACCTGACCGCCTACGCCTTTTTCTATCCGCCCGAGAACCGAGACTATACCGCACCAGCTGGCGAGCGACCGCCGCTCCTCGTGCGGGTACACGGTGGGCCCACCAGCGCAACAACTGCGGCACTCGATCTCACGACTCAATTCTGGACGAGTCGCGGATTTGCCGTGCTCGACGTGAACTACGGCGGTAGCACAGGGTATGGGCGCGCATACCGGGAACGGCTCAAGGGGCAGTGGGGTGTGGTAGACATCGACGATAGTGTGAACGGGGCACGCTATCTTGTGAAGCAGGGGCTGGTAGACGAGGAGCGGCTTGCCATTCGTGGCGGAAGTGCGGGTGGCTACACGACACTCGGCGCCCTCACCTTCCGGGACGTGTTCGATGCGGGCGCTTGTTACTACGGCATTAGTGAGTTGGAAAGCTTTATCCAGGAAACACACAAGTTCGAGTCGCGCTACATTGACAGCCTCATCGGCCCCTACCCCGAGCGACGCGATCTCTACCGCGAGCGCTCGCCCCTCAACTTCATTGATCAGCTTACCACCCCAGTCATTTTCTTTCAGGGCTTGGAGGACAAAGTGGTTCTTCCGAACCAGACGGAAATGATCGTTGCGGCACTGCGCGAGCGTGGCGTGCCCGTCGCCTATGTTCCCTTTGAAGGCGAACAACATGGTTTCCGCCGTGCCGAAACCATCATCCGTGCCCTCGAGGCTGAACTCTACTTTTACTCCTGCGTCTTCAGCTTCCAACTTGTAGGGGCGATCGAGCCAGTCGAGATTTACAACCTTGACAACTGCTAGCGCTTGCTGTGACCGAGATGAAACTAGACACCTTATCGATCGAACCACATCCCGCAGCAACCTATATGGAGGCTGTGGAGCGGATCAGGGTGCTACAATCAAGGGATACATCCAAGGTCAATCCTATTTCGCGCACTAAATGGATGACGCACGGGCAGAAGGTCGAGCGTGTGGTTGTCTTCTTTCATGGACTTACGAGCAGCCCGCAGCAGTTCGCGGAATTGGGAGCACGATTCTACAAGTTAGGGTACAACGTGCTGATACCCCGTGTGCCCCATCATGGTTTATGGGAGCGACTGACGGTGGCACAGGCCAAGCTGACCGCTGAGGAATTGGTGGAACTCGCCAAAGAAGCAGTCGACATTGCTCAGGGTGCCGGAGAGCATGTGACCGTGGTAGGCTTTTCAATGGGCGGTGTAATGAGCGCCTGGGCAGCGCAGAACCGCGCTGACGTGGATCTCGCGGTGGTCATCTCGCCCGGCTTCGGCGCGAGAGTCATTCCTGCCAGCTTGACGTCCCTGGTAGTAAGGCTGGCACTACGGTTGCCGAACCTCTTTTTGTGGTGGGATCCTCGATACAGGGAGAAGCTTCCGGGACCGGAGCATGCCTACCCCCGTTTCTCCACGCACGCCGTTGCCCAGACCCTCCGTCTTGGCCTCATGGTCCTGGAACAGGCACAGTACTCGAAACCAGCCGCACAATCAATTCTCGTGATCAGCGTGCCAAACGAGTTAGCAGTGAGTAACGTTGCGACCCAAAAGATCCTTGAAGCTTGGCGCCAGCATGGAAAGCAGAGCCTGTACACTTACGAGTTCGACTCCAATTTGGGAATCATCCACGACCTGATTGACCCTGATCAAGTCAGTCAGAAAGTTGACGTGATCTATCCCATCCTGGTCGAGTTAATTCACGGTGAGCCACCGCCAACTTAAGAGCCCCGCGCTATCCGCCGAGAGAAGAGCCTTCGAGTACAGTGTGGATGGGGGATCAAACCAACGTTAGCTGAAAGGCTCCACAAACACCTCCATGGTACCCCCGCAGACCCCAAGGCTTTCCATGGTGATGTCCTCCGTAAGATCTACCTCCACGCGCTGGGGTTCACTTGTGTGGATGGCGAGGAGACCGGCACGAATGACGTCGCCCTCGCCGCAGCCACCTCCCACCGTGCCTACATGGTGGCCCAGTGGGTGAATAATCATTTTCGTTCCTACCTCGCGGGGCACGGAGCCCCGTACCCGCACGATAGTTGCCAGCGCTACAGGGGTACCTTCATCAACGAACCTGGCGAGGGTTTGGTAGATATCATCCATACTAGCCTCCAAGTTACATCAACAAAGGACGAAGGAAAGAACGCTTCCTCCGCCCTTCGCCTTTTGTCTACAACTCGTTATCCGTCGTCGGCTGCTCAATCCTGTAGGGTACTGGTGTCGCCGAGGGGCTGACCCAGGACCTGTGCCTTGAGGAGACGGCGCATGATCTTGCCAGAGCGAGTCTTGGGGAGCGCGTCGACAAACTCGATCTCAGAGGGAACGGCAATTGGACCCATCTCGCGGCGAACGTGTTCCTTGAGTTCCCTCTCCAGTTCCTCATTGCCTTCCACACCTGTCCGCAGGATGCAGTAGGCATGAATGACGTTGCCCCGCACCTCGTCCGGTACACCGATGCACGCTGCTTCGGCTACCGCATCATGGGAGACCAATGCCGACTCAATCTCGGCAGTCCCGAGACGGTAGCCGCTGACCTTGATGACGTCATCGGTGCGGCCAATAATCCAGAAGAAATCGTCCTGGTCCTTGCGTGCGGCATCTCCCGTCAGGTAATAGCCCTTGTCGCGATACCTCTGCCAGTACTGTCTGACATAGCGCTCGGGGTCGCGCCAGACCGTACGCGCCATGCCAGGCCAGGGGCGCTTGATGACCAGATAGCCATCTTCATTCGCACCCACCGGGTTGCCCTCCTCGTCGACCACCTCCGCCAGGATGCCGGGGAAGGGCTTGGTGGCACTACCGGGTTTGAGGGGTTGCGAGGGCACGGGAGTGATCATGAAGCCACCCGTCTCCGTCTGCCACCACGTGTCCATGACCGGCAACTCGCCCCGCCCAATGACGTCGCGGTACCAGCGCCAGGCTTCCGGATTGATCGGCTCGCCCACCGTGCCGAGCAGGCGGAGAGATGAGAGATCGTGCCGCTGGGGCCAGGCATCTCCGAAGCGCATCAGGCCACGAATGGCCGTGGGTGCGGTATAGAGGATATTGATGCCATACTTCTCGATGAGTTGCCACCACCGATTCGGGTAGGGGTGATTCGGGGCACCCTCGTACATGAAGCTGGTCGCACCCAGGATCAGCGGGCCGTAGACGATGTAGGAGTGGCCAGTAATCCAGCCGGGATCGGCAGCACACCACCAACGATCTTCATCTTTGATGTCGAAGACATCGCGAAGCGTGGTGGAGGTGTAGAGCTGATACCCACCGTGAGTGTGCAGGAGTCCTTTGGGCCTGCCTGTGGTACCGGAGGTGTAGAGGATGAAGAGCGGATCCTCCGCATCCATCACTTCCGTTTCGGCTTTCGGCTGTGCGATCGGGAGCGCCATCAGATCATGCCACCAGTAATCGCGCCCTGCCTCCATCGTCACGTCCTGGCCCGTCCGTTGGTAAACGATCACTGTCTGCACCACCGGCGACTTTTCCGCGGCTTTGGTAGCGATATCCTTGAGGTCGACCGTCTTGCCACGCAGCCACGCCCCATCCTGCGTAATTAACACCCGTGACTGCGCGTCATCAATGCGATCCGCCAAAGCTTGTGCCGAGAAGCCGCCGTAGACCACAGAGTGAATGGCACCGATCTTCGCGCATGCCAGCATCGCGATAGGTAGTTCCAGCACGCGTCCCATATAGATGGTCACGGTATCGCCCTTCTTGACACCCATCGAGCGTAGCACATTGGCAAACTTGGAGACCTCTCGGTTGAGCGCGTAGTAGCTCAACGTACGGACATCACCCGGCTCGCCTTCCCAGATAAAGGCCAGCTTGTTGCGCCTGACCGTGTTCTGGTGTCGGTCCAGGGCGTTCAAGACGATGTTCGTCTTCGCACCCACGAACCACTGGTAGTACGGCGCATTACTCTCGTCGAGCACCTTATCCCACTTCTTGTACCACTCTAGCTGCTCGGCCTGCTTGGCCCAGAACGCCTCGATGTCTTGATTCGCCTCCTCGCGCAGCGCATCGTAATCCTTCACGTATGCGCCCTCTACCACCTCCGGCGCGGGCTCATACAGTTCCGCCGTCTCTGAGATCGCAGCCACCTCCGCCGAACGATCCGTCGACGCGCTCTGCTCCATCAGGCTGGATTGTACCTGCTCGTCAGCCATGCTTTCCTCCTTGAAACTTAGTCACCTCTCTACGGTAACGCTATTTGATTAGCGCGAAGCAGACAACCACTCTAGTCATGCTTGTAATATCAATAATGCCAGAAGTATAGGGTGTAGCGCAACCTAGGAAGTATTGTACTCCACAATCTGTTTCACGTCCGTCTCCCACCACTCTGCGGACGGACTCACTGCCTCGCTCAGAATATTCCACACATATCGCTGGACCACCACGGGCACCTGTTCCCACCCTCCACCCTCTTTGAGGAGGTTAGTTAGATTGACAGGCCCCCAATTGTAGGCAGCGAGCGCCCAGTAGATCTCGGGGTACCCTAGCTGCGCGAAGCGCTGCTGCAGGGAGGTCAGGTAGTAGGCACCTGCCATCAGGTTACTGTAGGGGTCGAAGGGATCGTAAACGTTCACCTGGGGTGCGACAAGCTCCCAAGTGGAGGGCAGGATCTGCATGAGTCCCATATCGTTGTCCCGTCCCAGCGCAGTCGGATTGAAGCGGCTTTCCTGGTATACCATGGAGGCCAGCAGGTGCCAGTCCAGACCGTGATGGAGAGCAACTTCCCCGAGCAATTCCTCGTAGCTCTCGCCCTGCATCGCGACATCCGCCGCGGGCACCTCTTCGGTGATGCCATGGGCTACGCTTACCTCCGCAACAGTGGTAGCCTGCGGTGTCTCCTGAGGGGCGGGTTGCTCGTCACGTGGGGGGGGCGAAGGTGTTACGATGATCTGCTCGGCAAGCACCTGAATCTCGTCTACCGGCACGGGAACCTCGGTTGCTACCCCTACGGCTATAATTGGGGCACTTTCAGCAAGGAGCGTGTTCTGTGACACCTGCTCTGTTCGTCGGGGATTAGGGTCAGCTATTCCGGCGACCAAGGGTTCTGCGTTTTCGATAACGGCAAGGCCGGGGAAGGTATTGTTCGTCCCCATCCACATCGTAGAGGCACGCATAGGGGCGGGAGAAGGAGTCGCGAGGGTCCACAATAATAGCCCGCAAAGAAGGATAACAGTGACGAAGCCAGACATCACGACTATTCTCGACTCAAGGGGGGAAGGATATACAAGTTGACCCCTGACATCATGCTGGAGCGGAGGATCTTCGGTTGTTGTGGCAGTGACCGTAAACTCTCGCACTCTCCTACCAATTCGTTCCCAGGACGGCTGGTGTAGAGTGATAGTAACTAGTACTCTTACCTCTTCGCCAGGCAGTAATGCTAGCTCGAGCTGCTTTCTCTCCAGTGTCGCATCGTCGGACCCCCCGAAGGTGACGCGGCAACTCTCTTCCGCATATTTTCCCTCAAGTACCAAGCCAACCGGCGCATTGCCTCGATTAGTCACCTCTGCGAGCACCTGGCGCTCAAGCGCGAAAATGGGGGTAGCGCCTTCTTCAATAGAGTGGAGAGAGAGTGTTACCTCGTAGAACGGCTGGACCGTCAGTATTGCCTCGCGCCGGCAGACCCAGCCTGGATAACGCTGTGCAGTGAGGAGGAGGGCAAGCGAGTATTCGCCGGCTCGGGTGGTCTGCCCTCGGGGCGGAACCACGATGGCACGTACGGTTCTACGTGCCCCGGGCTCGAGGATCACACGTCTGGCGAGTACCACCCATGAAGCATCAATGCCCTCGACCTGTGGCTCGACCGTAATTGGATGCTCTCCCTCATTCGTGAGGGAGAGCTCGTACACTGCCATCGCCTCCACGTCGATGGTCTGCTCAGGTACGGCGAGCTCACCGACTTGGAGAGGGGGTATTTGATTGCGGGGGGAAGTTGATGTCAAAGTCATTCGGTGGGAAGAACGGGCAAGAACGAAACGAGTCGTTCGCAAAGTGTAAGCACCGAGCTCATATCTACAAACCTTGCACACAAGAGCTCTGTATTTATACTTTTCCTCCATTTCCGATTTTTCCGGTTACGCCTACATCAATCCTTACAACGATCTTCCAGAAAGGGCTCTCAACGATGGTCCGAGCCGTTACCATGCTTGCGCCTCACCAGCCACTTGAACTACGCGACTTTGCCGAGCCATCATTGGAAGCGGGCGCGGTGCTGTTGCGCACCGTTGGCAGCGAGGTCTGCGGTACTGATGTTCACCTCTGGCATGGCCGTCTGGCCGGGGTTCCTTACCCCATTATCCCTGGTCACGTGAGCGTGGGCGCGGTGGCGGCCATGGGTGGGCAGGCAGAGGATGTGGATGGACGGCCGCTTGAGATTGGAGATGTGGTAACCTTCCTCGACGTCTACGGCTCGTGTGGGCGCTGCTGGTACTGTACGGTGGCTCAGGCGAGCACGCGCTGTCCGGAGCGACGGGTCTACGGCATCACCCTCTCTGCGAGCGAGGGATTGCTTGGCGGGTGGAGCGAGTACATCTACTTGCGCTCGGGCGTGCACATCGTGACCTTGCCACCGGAACTGCCCTGGGAGACCTTTTTGGCAGCGGGTTGTGGCCTGCCGACGGCGCTGCACGCGGTGGAGCGGGCGGATGTGCGTTTCGGCGACACGGTCGTGGTGCAGGGCAGTGGGCCGGTCGGGCTCAATGCAGCGATTCTCGCGCAACTGCGGGGGGCGGGCAAGGTTATCGTAGTCGGGGGTCCTCGGATTCGCCTGACGATGGCAGAGCGACTCGGCGCGGATGCAACGATCGATATCGGGGAATACGACGAGGTGGAGCGGCGCGAGGCCGTGCGCGAGTTGACACAGGGACGCGGCGCCGATGTGACGATCGAGGCAACCGGAGTCGCGGAGGCGGTGCCCGAAGGTATGAGACTGACCCGCGATGCCGGTCGCTACGTCGTGGTTGGTCAGTATACCGATGCGGGCCTGGTCGAGTTCAACCCACATCTGGATCTCAACCAGAAGCACCTCGACGTGCGTGGCTGTTGGGGTAGCGATGTGAGCCACATCTACCGGTCCGTGCAGGTCCTTGCCCGTTATCACACTCACTTCCCATGGGCCGATTTCGTTAGCGGGCGCTACCCTTTAGAACAGGCGCAAGAGGCATTGGAGGCTGTAGCGGCACAACGCGTGGTCAAAGCGTTGATCGTGCCGAGATGAGAGAAGGAGTGCGCATGTCATCCAATCCCCTACCCTTCAGCAAACTCCAGACTGAAGCCACCATTTCTGAGCATCCAATCCCCTTCCCATCTTTATGTCAAGCAAGGGTGTGAGAGTAGGCACCCCAGTTGAATGCGGCGTTTGCGCGGTTTCCCGTTCTCCTCGAACAGCCCCTCGTTTAGGCGCTCTCCTTCTTGCCTGCAAAGATCGCATGGCCGGCCTTCATCCAGACCACGTCCACGCCGACGAACCCAGCCTGCTCTAGCCATAGGGCGGGAGCCTGTCAAAGCGCATCGACCCAGAACTTAAAGCTCAAAGGCACATTTCTGCGGAAAAATTAAAGCAGATGTTTAGAATACTAAACAAACACCTTGACAGATTCGAGAAATCTAAGTACGATGGTTACGTTTTACGCCCCACGTGAAACGACTTCAGATTCATAAGCTCAGCGCAATAATACCAGTATGACTACGCGAAAGAGGGTGGGAGTTGAGTTCACAGGCACCGGCCATCCATGTCAAAGATCTTTGTAAGACCTATCGCGTGCCGGAGCGCGAGGCAGGGCTGCGGGCGTCCCTGAAGAGCCTGGTGCGTCGCGCCCATCGCGAGATCAGGGCCGTCGACCAGATCTCCTTCGATGTCGCCCCAGGAGAGGTGGTAGGTTTCCTGGGACCGAATGGGGCGGGAAAGACAACAACGCTAAAGATGCTTGCGGGTCTCCTCCATCCGACGAGCGGCGAGGGACGCGTGCTGGGCTACGTTCCTTCGCGCCGTGAGAAGGCGTTTCTGCGCCAGATTACGTTGGTCATGGGAAACCGAAATCAGTTGGCCTGGGATATTCCGGCATTGGACTCCTTCGATCTCAACCGTGCGATCTACCGGATTCCAGAGGAGGAGTTCCGGCGCACCCGGGATGAGTTCATCGAGTTGTTGAACCTGCAGGATCTGGTTCACAAACCGGTGCGCAACCTCTCCTTGGGGGAGAGAATGAAAATGGAGATCGTGGGCGCCCTACTGCATCGCCCCGAGGTGCTGTTTCTGGATGAGCCGACGATCGGTCTAGACGTGACGATGCAGAAACGGATCCGCTCTTTTGTCGCGGAGTACAATCGGCGCTACGGCGCGACGGTTCTGCTGACCAGCCACTACATGGCGGATGTGGAGGCACTGTGCAAGCGCGTCATCGTGATCCATCACGGCCACATCCTCTTCGATGGGCAACTGAGTCGCTTGGCAGAGCAGTTTGCCGCCTATAAAACCATCGGGGTGACGCTGGAGATACCATCGGCCGATCTATCATCGTACGGCGAGGTGATCGGGAGGGAGAATGGCAAAGTGACCTTGCGGGTGCCTAAGGCAGAGACCTCCCGCGTCACCGCCCGCCTGCTGACCGATCTGGCTGTAACGGACCTAACCATCGAGGACCCGCCGATCGAAGATGTGATCGAGAGCGTGTTTGCAGAGGAGCTGCCACAGGGGTCCATGTCATGAGAGCGATACTTGACCTCTACTTGGGATACATGAAAATCGCGATCATGGATCAATTCCAGTATCGTGTGGCGAACTACTTCTACATGCTGGGCATGATCGCGGAGCCGGTGATCTACCTGGTCGTGTGGTCTACCGTCGCACAAGAGCAGGGAGGCTCGGTTGCGGGGTATACGGCGGGGGGATTCGCGGCCTACTACATCGTTTGGACGCTCGTGCGAAACATGAACATCGTGTTCACGCCCTACGGCTGGGAGTGGCGCATCCAGCGGGGGGAACTATCGGCCCAGCTGCTTCGCCCGGTGCATCCCATCCACCAGGATCTCGCCTACTTTGCGGGTTGGAAGTTCGTGGTCATTCTGATGTGGCTTCCCATCGCCGCCGTCCTAACCTGGATATTCCAACCGACCATCAACCCAACCGCTCTGGAAGTCGGCGTCTTTGCGGTCGCCATCTGGGGCGCCTACCTGATTCGCTCTATGTTCCTTTGGGTCCTGGGCATGATCAGTTTCTGGACGACACGCGTGGCCGCCCTCTACGAGCTCTTTTTTGCGGCCGAGCTGCTCCTTTCCGGACGACTGGTGCCGATGGCGCTGCTCCCTCCCTGGGCACAACGGCTGGCTGACTTCCTGCCCTATCAATGGACCTTCGGCTACCCCATCGAGGCGCTCGTCGGTCAGCTCACCACTCAAGAGCTCTTCGCCGGTCTAGGGATGCAGCTTCTCTGGATCGCGATCGGCGCACTCCTGGTTCGTGTGGTGTGGCACTTTGGCATACAACAGTATACGGCGGTGGGTAATTAGGGCGGATTGGAGACTGGGGACTGGAGATTGGGTGATGAGACGGGAAGTGGACTTGTGAGGGGGTGGTGATGAACATTGTTCGGTTGGCGTGGCTTTTCTTTCGGATTGGCGCGATGAATGAGATGCAGTATCGCGCTAATTTCTTTCTGCAGCTGTTCCAGTCTCTTATCGCGGTGGGGACCGGGCTGGTGGCGCTGGCTTTGGTGTTCACCCACACGGATGATCTCCGGGGTTGGAGCCATGACGAACTGCTGGTTGTGTTAGGGGTGTACACCTTGATGGGGGGTCTGATCAAGACGGTGATCCAGCCAAACATGGAGCGCCTGATGGAGGAGA
Source organism: Chloroflexota bacterium (assembly GCA_030863245.1). Classification (GTDB taxonomy): domain Bacteria; phylum Chloroflexota; class Anaerolineae; order Ardenticatenales; family Ardenticatenaceae; genus JALZCF01. Next base: position 4,953 of record JALZCF010000237.1, on the reverse strand, counting down.
TCCGTGATGGGGGACTCGATTACGCACTCACCAAACCAGAGGACGCGCAGCTCCTTGTCAGTGTACGCGAGATTCGCATCTGGCAGGTGGTGGATGTTCTGGTAGGACTGATCATCTTGGTGATCGCCGTGGTACAGCTCCAGGCGCGTATCGGCCTCTGGGAGGCACTCACTTTCTTGGTCGCCCTGCTCCTGGGCGGGCTCATGATCTACAGCTTCTGGCTGATCATCACCACCGGTGCCTTCTGGCTGGTACGCATGCAAAACGTACTGGAGCTGTTTCAAGGCATGTACCGCGCAGGCCAGTGGCCGGTCGGCATCTATCCAGGGTGGCTGCGCACCACCCTGACCTTCCTTGTGCCCGTCGCCTTCGCCGTCACCGTTCCCTCCGAGGCGCTCACAGGGCGCCTGACCCCGTGGACCTTACTGGGTGCCGCTGCCCTGGCCGGGCTACTCATGCTACTGTCAAGGTGGTGGTGGAAGATCGGCCTTCGCTCCTACTCCGGTGCGTCGGCCTGATCCTCTAGTTAGGTTGGAGGCATCGCTGAAAGATAGAGCACAGATTACAGGATTACGCAGATTTGTTTCTTTCGGGTTGGGGCTCGGTTCCTTACAGGCCACTTTCGGTACGCGTGCGGGATGAACGTTGGGTGGGCAAGGGTATCGGAGCACTCGTTGACCAGCCACCGATCCGTTTATCCTGTCATCCGTGCTCAGACGTTCCAGATGAGAGGATGCGACGAGTCGCCAAATGACAAGGTGGGCTCACAGGTCTCATCGACAGCGGCGACGTCCCCAAGAGTGCTCCGGCCGTTACCCATCAACTCATCAGTCTCAGGGTAACCCCTTCCCCGCCTGCTGGTAACCCCGTGTGCAGCTCCCGAGGTGTCGCGCACCGAAGTCAGCCATATTCTAATAACAGCGGTATCGAACCATCTCTATAGGAACCACCAGCGCATCCGCCGTTATAGCTCTCGGTAACGGGAGCCAGGCGTAATGCCGACGGCGCCATGCTGCTGGAATTCTGCTCGGCTCGCCCTTGGGCGTGTCAGCCTCACGTAACCCTGCTGGCGCAGTTCTTCCAGAATCTCGGTCAGTGCGTCCGCCGGCACCTCATGGCCTGCGTCGATAAGCTGCTGGTGGATATCGCCGCTCCACACACTCTCATGCTGCACAAAGGCGGCGGCAATCACGGTTCTCACTAGGGCGCGCAGTCGGTTGTCATCCATAGGACCCTTCGTTTCTGTTAAGGTAGAGCATACAATAGCCGAAGCCGTTGGTTGACTGACAGGCTTAAGGCAAGGAAAGACTATTGGAATGGCATCCATAGCCAGCAGAAGTTGCAGTAAGGCCCCCGCGCGGAAGAAATCGGTAAACCTGTAGCCCCCTGGGTCCGTAGACCATCAAATTAGTCTGGTAGCCGACGGGGGTACGCAACGCTGTGCTGGCCGCAAACGTGACATGGCGCTGAGATCGTGCAGCTCTGCGAGGTAGCGGGCGCACAGCAAGCGAGCTTCTATAGTGCCCCGCTATTCCTCAACCATCTTCACGAGACGATCAAACAAATCATTGATCGCCTCGTAGCCTGCCTGATCCCAGTAAGCAGCCTGCCACTTTCTAGGGTCAGGTACTAACGGTATCGGATAATGACCCGCCCACACAACGAAGGTCGTAAGCCCCTTCAATAACTCCTGCTCCTGCTCAGACAGATCAAGCTCTAAATCACGAGCTAGCCTCACTAAGTTATGCGTCTTCAGCGCCTTCTTTTCCAATCCCTCTTCACTCACAAGCTCTGGATGGCGCTTGATCTTAACAGCCTTCAAGGCAACCTCAAGCGCATACCCAGAGGTGAGCGCACAGGTGGCGATAAAGCGACCATCTAGCTCTCCGCGCGCCATAGCCGCCTCATACAGAACATCGGCTGAAGCTTTCAGTTCCCTAGCGGCATCCAACCACAGATGCAGCGACGTTCCAGCCACCTTGAAGAGCCCCGCGTACTCCTGACTGTAGTCCCGATCACTAGAGTTCATCGTCCGCCTCCATCATTACTCAAACCCATAAGGTAGAGGTTCCTTCTCTATAGTGAGTATCATACTCGATTATATGTCCGGCGCACTGCAATAGCCTAAAGGAGAGAGCCACCATCCATCACTCTGTTGTAGTATCCGCTAGTATGCGGCTCGCGCAGGAAGACATACCTGCGAGTCATGCTCTCCGTCGCCGCATCGGCAATCGCATGGCCAAGAAGGTCCCTCTGCATCGCCTGGCACCGATGATCTGGCCGGTTAGTTACTTGTGGCGGAGCCTTTTCCAAACGGATTGGTTGTTGGGCATGCGTTCACGGTAGAGCACAGATTACAGGATTACGCAGATTTGTCTCGTTCGGGTTGGGGCCGATAGGTAGATGCCGACTTGAGGATGGGCATGAAAGGCAGCGTGATCCTACGTTCAGCGGTTATATGGTTGAGTCGTTACAAGACCGGGAACAACTCAATAATGCTTAACGTTGAAGGTGCAAAGCGTCGCAGATAACCCCACGGCACAGGACGCAATCAGGGCATCCAGAAGCCCAAGACTGTGAGAAAGGTGATAGTTACGGAAGTCAGATAAGGCGCGGTCGCAGTCGCTGGCAGTCGGCCAGACCACTGGTAGAGGCGCAACCAACTGCATCGCCTGTTGCACCTGCCGTGCATTTTGTGCGTCCTGAATCAGTTCCATGATTACAAAACCAGGAACGGAAGGTAGCTGCTGGAGACTGCGGAACCAGGCCAGGGCAGGCATGTGCCCGCGTTGGATATCAATGAGGATGTCTGTATCTAGGAGGTACATCAGTTCGCATCAAAGGAGCGGCGTTCCGCTTGGGCACGTAGCGTTCGGGCGTGAGCTTGGCTGTCCTCGATGTCATTCCGCATTCCGATCAAGCCAGCCTGCTGCCAGTAATCAACCAAGTCTGCTCCTGTTTGTACGTTGATTGCTGCCTCTTTAGTGTGGGAATGAAGTAACTGCAGCGCATACTCTGGAAGCGAGAGCCCCTGCTGCGCCGCCTCCGCAGCGAGTTCCCGTTCGAGTTCTTCCGGTAATTCTAGTGTTAGTTTCATGTTTCCCTCCCACCATGATAGTTCAAGGACGATTTGGACACTCACCCACTGTGTGCCCACATTTCTACTGCTGTCTGGAAGGCATTCTACGTCACGGTAAAACGTAGCGCAACACGGCTGCTTCGATGACGTATGAGGTAACCTATCTCGCACAGGGACAGATCATGAAATACAAAGTCGCGCTCCGGAAAACAGAGGAAGGGTACAGCGTTTCATGTCCAGGGTTGCCCGGCTGTTGGTCGCAGGGGAAACGGAAGAGGAAGCTCTACAAAACATCGTCGATGCCATCCAGGAGTATCTCGCTGCGGCGGAGGAGCTAGCGCAACAGGAAGAGGTTGAAGTGCACTGACTGATTGGCGCTCGGTGTGAACGCTCATTATACTTACCCCACCAAACAATAACGGCCCCAGAACCGTGAAGGTACCACAGATTCCAGGGCCTCACCCAACCGCCAGGGCCTTGGCGGCAGGCTAACAACAGTCTACCACAGCCACAGATTGTTGTCATCTCAAGCCCCGGCAGGTTCGCCAGGCTTTTTTGTTTTCCCGCTTGACGCTTTATGTTGACTGTCTAGCATCGAGGCATCTATCGTAGGAGCAACGCGAATCAATGACTGTCACCCTAGCGCGAACCGAGGATTTGAACGCGGCTACCCGAGCTGCGATTATCCAAGTGTGTATCGCCGCTCATCAGGAAGAAGATTTCAAACACCTTTTCTCCTACATTCCTTCGGGTGGTCGGCATTTTCTGGCCTATCGTGGCGGGGAGGTGGTGAGTCATGCCGTGGTGACGACCTGCTGGCTTCAGCCCGACGATCAGCCCATCCTGAAAACAGCCTATGTCGATGCGGTGGCGACCCTACCTGCCTATCAGGGGCAGGGGTATGGGACGCTTGTCATGCGGCATTTGGCGAACAACATTGCTGACTACGAGATTGCCTGTCTGGAGACTGAACAGCCTACGTTCTATGAACGGTTGGGCTGGGAAGTGTGGCGGGGTACCCTCGCCGGGCGCAGCGAGCATGGCGGTATTGCAGGGCGTGCGATATGACAATGAATGGGCGGCGCTCAAGGCATCATGGGAGGCACATCTAACAGAGCATCTCACCTTCCCCTTCGAGGCCACCGTCTACGAATATCAGGAGCGCGACCGCCTCCACACCGACGACCGGGTCACGATCTATGGTAACGACTTACTGGAAGAGCTCTACGGGACCATCGTCGCGTTCCGCCAGCGCCGTGGGAGCGGCCATATCATGCTCGCCGACCTAGACGTGGTCGACCAGGACTCGCCCAATTACCAACTGGTGCAAGACTATCGCGTCTGGTATGCTAATCATTAGGGAAGTGCGGAATGCGGAGTGCGGAGTGCGGAATGAGTGGGGATTGGGGATTCGTTCCTGAAAGGGCCGCCTGATCCTGCTCTAGGATGAGAGCGGTGGAGGGCATGCTTCGCCTGCAAGCCAGCCAACTGTGGTGCCTCAACCAGCACGGGCATGCCTACTACCTCTTCGACAGGCCAACAAAAACCGCGTAATCCTCGACAAGACCACCGATTGAAATCGGGGCTGGAGGGCCTGCGGCCAATTGTCCGCCTTCGCGGACAAGAGGACGTCGTGTTGGGTCGTGAGTGAAACTGCGGGAGCAGGGAAGCGATTGCTCCAGGGAACCTATGCACCGAGCGCCCCTGAGTGCGAAGGGCGCAAGGCGGTGCGCAATGCCGAATTGGTTTTTTGGACCGCGAGCGAACAGGGATACCACTGACACAATAACCTGACGTGCAGCTACTATTCAACGACGCCTACGAAGAGTGTATGGAGCAGATCATCACGGAGCAGACGGGCACGTGCTTCAGCG
>JALZCF010000218.1 GCA_030863245.1 Chloroflexota bacterium | reverse complement strand
CCCCCCCCCCCCGGCCAGCTCCATAAGCCGCCTCTCCGCTTCTGCCCGAGGGGTGTCAAGTGCGTGCAACGCACCGTATCCCTCGATGGCGAGGGAGGCGGAGACCGTACCCATTAGAGCAGCCTGGAGCGGATCGCCTGTCTGTCTCAATCCGACGGCGAAGCCACCCCCGAAGGAATCACCCGCCCCGGTTACATCCACGACCCTTGTCGGGTACGCAGGTACCGTGGTAAAGTTGTCAGCATCCCGCTCGTAGAAGAGGCAGCCGTCCGGGCCGCGCTTGATGACGACCAGGGACGCTCCCCATGCTGCGAAGATCTCGGCCGCCTGGAACGGGTCATCTATGCCAAGCAGGAGCCTCACCTCCAGCTCGCTCGGAAGAAAGGCATCAATCACCGAACAGTACTCCTTGACAGTGGCGACGGTGTCCGGAGTATGCCGGTACTCGCCCGGATCCAGAGTGATCTGTGCCCTGCCGCTCCGACGGAATGCCTGAACAAGTTCGCTCTGACTTCGAAGAGCGAGCGGTGCGAGATGGACGGCGTCGGCGCCCGAGAGGGTATCGGTCACATCGCTTGCGCGCAGGACAAGAGGACTTTCGGGGTTATAGTTTTCGTACAGAGAGTGGTTGTACCCCTCCAGTTCCAGGGGCAACGGCTGGCCAATGCGCTGGAAATGGATTACCGGCTCACGGTCTACTCGCGTCTTCTCATCTATGTAGGCGTAGAAGGTCCGCATTTCATGCCAGCCTGGTAGACGCCGTACCATGCTTGTCCCGATGCCCCGTCCCGTCAACTCGTCCAGCCACTCCTGAGGGTAATTCTCCCCGGCCCGTGCGAGAAGGTGAACGCTCTCCGTCCAGTGACGGGCGCCAACGGCGGCATAGATAGCGTTGCCGCCGATCTGGTTCAGGCGCGCTTCACCCGTGGCTGTGATGATGTAGTCAATCCGCAGTCCGCCGCATACCACAACCTTCATGATGTGTCATCCGTGGCTATAGGGCTTTACGTGCTGACGTGCCCAGTCGAGCCTGCGTTGCCGTTCTTCCGCTGGGGGCGTATCCCATTCAGGCAGACCGAATTGCTCCAGCGCGAAGCTGGCGCTGACCGCACCGCGTAGGGCTGCTTCCAGCGGGTCCAATCCATCGCCCAGTCCGGTGAGGAAGCCGCCGCAGTAGCTGTTTCCGGCGCCAGTCACATCAACGATTGTGGTGGGAACCGCGGGAATCCACCATCGCTCGCCCCCGCTGATGCATAATAGTGAGCCGCGTGCGCCCATACGCAGGGCGACTAGGGGCGCGCCCCACTTCAAGAGGGTCTTGCAGATGTCGAGAGGGTCTTGCCGCCCGGTGATTTGTGCGGCTTCGGCAACGTCGGGTGAGATAAGGTTGACGTGAGGCAACACCTTCTTGAAGGCTGAGGGTGATTCCTCCAGTTGGGAAGGGGTTGCTTCCCAGACCAGAGTAACGCCGGGGTTGATGTGGCGTAGCGCGTGGATAAGCGCCTCTAGATCCGATAGGGATCCCCATTGGAGATGAAAGCCGCGCGCCTGGCGATATGTATCTGGCACATCGTCTAGAGTAGGCCGGTACCGCTCGAACTCTCGGGGATCGGTACGGAAAATCTCTATGCGTCGCTCGTCTGGCTCGAAGAGCTGCCAGGCACGCGCCGTTTGGTAATCGGGTCGAGTGGCCAGTCCCGCTAAGTCAACGCCAAACCGTTCGAGGGCTACGCGGTGGGCGGGGTCGAGGTTGGGGCCAACCGTGGCAACGTAGCCGAGGCGGTCGCTCCATAGACGCATCCCTACCAGGGCATGCATCCCTGCGCCGCCTAAGGTATTCATGAAGGTTCGACCGTCTGGGAGGACGATGTCGTCCACGATGAGGTTGGAGAAGGTGACATAATCCACGGTCATCGGGTGACCTCCTGTCGGGGCTGATGGATGGGCTGGGGATCTACGGCTACTCCCAATATAGCCGTACCGACCAGCGCAATCACCGCACTTGCCAGCCACACAGGAGTGATACCGGCGCGCTCGTAGATCAATCCTGCAGTGAAGAGACCGAGACTGGGGCCAATGCCATGCAGAGCAGCCGTGTAGAGGGCCTGCGCCGACGCGCGCCACTGGCGCGCCAGGAGCCGGTCCATATACAGGACGCCGACCACCAGCAGCGCCATCATGGCGATACTGTGCAGGACCTGCGTGGGCAACACGAGTAGCGGCTCATCAATGATCGCGTAGAGTAGCCAACGGAAGGGCAGGACCGCAACCCCGCCCACCAGGACAAGGCGCGTTCCCCAGCGGTTCAGGAACGCAGGTACCTGTGCCATTAACGGTACCTCGAGCAGGGCCGCGATGGCGAACGCGGCGCCGATTATCCATCCCGCGGCTGCAATGTCGTCAAGGTAGACAGCAAGGTAGTTGTTGACGATGCCGAGGGTAAAGCCTATAAGGAGTACTCCTAGAAGAAAACGTACCAAGGAACCGTCCCCCTGTAGCAGCCTGAGTGCGTCGGTCCAGTCCGCATCCCCGTGGATCTCCGCGTCCGGCAGCGTCAATG